>JANWZT010000007.1 GCA_025054515.1 Candidatus Caldarchaeum sp. | reverse complement strand
AATTGTTCTCGACGAATTCTGTTCTTCACTTGACCGTGAAACCGCGAAAGCAACCGCCTATACGCTTCAGAAGGCTGCGAGGAGAAGGAGGTTGACGCTTATCGCGGCGACGGCCGTCGACGATCTTTCGGAAGACCTCAACCCGACGCTGAAGGTTGTCAAGCATTTCGGCCCATTCGTCGAAGCAAAGCGATTCACCTACCGCCAGAGGCCCTGCAGCCTTCTCGAGAAAACCGTGGTCGAAGAAGGTTCGGTCGATGACTGGCGGCTGCTTTCTTTCCTGCATTACAGGGGACATCGTTTGGGCGGTGTTGCGAAGATTTTTCGGGCGGTTCTCGGAGGCCGCGTCGTAGGCGTTGTGGTCTACTCTGTGCCGTTTCTCAAATGTCCGGGCTACAACATGTTTTTCGACTCGGGCTGGTATCTGGGTGAAAGGTTTGGAAACATGCTGCGTGTTCAACGGGTGGTCGTTCATCCGAGTTTCCGCGGGATCGGGGTTGCGAAAAAGCTGTTGACGGAGTCGATGCCGCTGCTCGGCGTCGCGTTTGTCGAGATTTTGAGCACCATGGAGCGTCTCGTTCCCTTTACGAAGGGGTTGATGAAGTCCGTTGTCGTTGATGTTTCGCCGGCGAAGAAGAAGCTTCTCGAAGAGTTTCGGACGTTGTTCGGGGTGGATGTCCTGCGTCACGGCGTCGGCCAGATAATCGCCTTTGCTGAACGGCGGAAAACTTTGGGAAAGATGAGGAAATGGCTTGCGACGAACCTTCCGAAATATGCTGACGGAAAATATCCGGCCGCAGATGCGGCGAAGCTGTTGAAAATTTTCAAGTCATCGGCTTCGCCTAAGGTTTACGGCCTCTGGGTCAACCCAGACCCAAAATACGAGGCAGTAATTTCAAGGGCTTTGCGGCGTACTTCTTCCGTCGACGAGTTCCCGCAGTAGCTCGGATAGGTCTTTTTCCGCCGTCGAAGGCCTGAACTTCTCCAGCGCGAGGGCGATGTCTTTGATTTTGACGATGACTTCGAGCCTCGCTTTTGCGATGGCTACCATGTCCCGTGCCGGTGTTTTGGAGGCCATTTTTTCGGCTGCGACGGCTTCGAGCTGGTGGTGGATTTCGAGGAGGTTGTGGAGGAGTTTTTCGAGGATTTCCGCAGGTGTTCCGAATGTTTCCATTTTCTCGTCCGTTGTTGAACGTAGGCGGTGAAGATGTTGCTTTCTCCGCATGGCGGCGAGTTTCTTCAGCTTCCCGCCCATTTTGTGGAAGAGGACGGTCGACATAAGGGCCGCGGCCGCCGCGACCGCCGACAGAAACATTCCCGCGTCGATGTATTTCAGTAGATACAGGGCCGTCGAAACGATGGTTAGGATTTTTGCGGCGTGGTCGAATGCTTCGGCGACGTTCATGGCTTGAACAGCTCCAGTAGGCTGACGATGTATGTGATGAAGGAGCAGAGGCCGAGGATGATGGCTGAAGCGGCCATTCCCTGGTCTTCTGCGGCGAGGGCGGTCGCTTCCGCTGTGAGACGGATGAATAGGTAGGTGTTTGCGGCGAGAACCGCTACTGCGGTGGTTGTTTCGGGCCGGTAGGCGATGTTGTAGACGGTGGAGAAGAAGCATGCGGTTGTTTGGGTTGCGAGGGTTAGGAGGGTGTTCCGGGTTGTGGGCCATCCGGCTCGGCGGTAGTGGAGGGGCGGCATCGAAAGAGATGCGATGGCGAAACAGGCCGCGAACATGACGAGAAGCAGATGCTTCATCGTCTGCGGAGCAAAAGATACCAGCGGCAGCGACGAAGCCAAAACCAAAGCCAAAAATCCTCTCTTCATATCTGCCCGCCTTTCAGCGACGGAAGGCCCATGGCCCTTCTCGCCTCATCAACCGTCTCAATCCCCGCCTGAACCCGGCTGACGTGTATGGCCGTCTCCTGCTCCGGGTTCATCCATTCCACCAGCCTGAAGACAAACCCGTCAACGCCCAAAATTCTCTTCAGCGAAAGAGTCACCGCCGCGCCGAAAATTTTCTGAAGCGATTTGACGTATTGGGCGAAGGTTGTCATCTGGTTCCGGCTTGTTTCGAGGTTGAGGCCTTCGATCACGCCGTAGACGATGGGCGGAACCCTGAAGACGGCGAGGATGCGTTGTCTGAATTCGTTGAGTAGTTCGACGACCCGGAGGTCTTCGACGGGCTGGCTCAGCGTCTTGACGTCTATTTCGCCCATCAACAGCAGGTTGTCGCCGGGCTTCGCCTCCTCCAAAACCCTTTTCAGCTTGTTGAACGTGGTTTCGTCGCCGTGCTTCAGCACGATGGCCTTCGACAAAACGCCTTTCCTGACGAAAATCTGGAAAAGAAACAGCTCGGCTTCGCGTTTGGCGAGAAGGATGCGGGCGAGCGATGCGATTTTGGGTGTTCCGTAGGAGCGGTCGGCGAGGGGATGCAAAACGACGTGAACGATTTCGTCGGTGGAGAAACGGACAGTCTTCGTAGTCTGCTGGACATAACCGGACACGACGCCGTATTCGTCGCGGACAACCTGCATCGTCCAAGGAGCCACAACTCTTGGAAAACCCGATACACATTCCACATAGCATTCGTCAAATATCAGCGTCGTCAAAACAAGGTTCCGCAGAAAAAGATAGAATTCATCCTCACGTTCTTTAAGCCATTCCTCCACAACAACCCGTGATACGTCATCACCCATCACGTACCAGCCGTTGGCTGTCACGGCGTCGACGACGGCGTCGAGGCAGGCTCTTACGTCGGTGTCTCCTTCGGCGAGCTCGAGGAGTTTGAGCGGGTCGAGGGGTTTGGGTTCGCCTGTTTTTCCGTAGAAGCTGGTCATGGTTGAGGCTAATGCTTTGGGTTTGGAGACGAGTTTTTTGATGAACGACATGTCCGGTGAAGGGTTTGATTTCTTAATTCTCTCAGAGAGATAAGCGGTGGCGAAGTCTGTCGGGCCATGGAAATGGCTTACGGGCTGGCTGGAATCGTTCTGTATCTGTTGACGGGGTATTTGAAGAGCGGCGAAAGCTTCGACTTTCAGAAGGCTTTGCGGACTCTGGTCATCGGGATGTTGCTGGTCGGGCTGAACGTATTGCTCGGCGTCGAAATTCCCTCGCCAGAGATTGAAACGCTTTTGGCCGCCGGCGAAGTCGCGTTAGCCGAAAACATCGTCAAAACTTTGTGGAGAAGACTGTTTTCAACGCTTTAACAGCCCACGGCCGCCGATCCAGCCGTGCGATGGGAAGCAAACATCGTCGTAAGACCTTGTCTAATGAAGGAGGACGCGGGCGAGTTCGCCGGGTTCTTCGAAGGCGTGGCGGCGACGGACGACGTCGACCTTGAAGGGGACAGGTTTTCGGAGGAGGTGCTGAAGAGCAACGCGGCGAAGCTGGTCGGAAGGCCTGTGTTGATGTTTCACGGCCGAGACAAAATTTGGGGCTCGGCGGCGGTCGGCGAAATCGTCGAAGCAGCTTACAAATCCGGCCGTGGATTGTGGATAAGGGCTGGAATTTACCGGGCTTTTGAAAACGTCTGGAAGATGGTGAAGAACGGGTTTTTGAAGGCGTTGAGCATCGGCGGCGTGGTCAAACGGATAAGCTTCCACGAAGGATTCCGCGAAATCGAAGACGCCGAAATCACCGAAGTATCGTTGACGACGAAGGCCGTCAACCCTGGTGCCAGAATCTACATGATGTTTGGAAAAAGCGTGTGTGAGCTTCAGGGGCCGAAAGCCGTCGTTTCGGGGCATGAGGCCGTCGTCAAAAACGAGTCGACCGTATTGGAGACGCCGTTTTTCCGAAGCTACTGGATGCGCCGTTGTTCTCAACGAATTAAGAACGACTTGGGAGATGCTGGACGCCATGAACTATAGGGATGCGCAGCAGGAATATCTGCGGTTTGGCAAAGCGTTGCTCAGCGGAGACAGCAACTTCCCCGAAATTCCGCCCGCCGTATCAACCGACGTCTTCGACACCTTTGTCGAGGAAAGCATCGCGGCCAAAATCTTCCGCTTCATCACGATGGGAAGCGACGTCGTCAAATTCTACGCCAAAGCGGGAGCGTTGAACGTCTACGCACCCAACGAAGCATCGCCGACGCCTGAAACAAAGCTTAGCTTCGACCCGCCCATCGTTCTGGAGGCACGGGAGGTGAGGGCCGTCAGCCGGATAAGCGACGTCGCCGAAGAGGAAAGCGTCGTCGACCTCGTGGCCATGACGGTGGAGGACATGGCCCGCAGCATAGCCGACGCCGTGGACAAAAACGTCTTCCGAGGCCGTGGAGACGGCTCCGACGCCTACAACCTCTTCACAGGCCTTCAGCACGCCCACACGCTGGCCGGCAGCAGAACTCAGACACGGGATTTGGAGAAGGCCCCGCTCACCGTCGAACACGTCAACTCAGCCGTAGCGGCGCTCGAAGAACTCGGATACCGCGACGACCTCGTCATGATTATCCATCCCAAAGCAGCCCTTCATCTACGCAACGACCTCGCGGAAAAAGGCCTCGAAACCATCAGCGCCGACGTACTCCGAACCGGCGAAGTCAACGCCATCTTCGGCCTCAAAAAAGTCTACGTAACCACGCATCTCGAAAAAAGAAACTACAGCAGCTCGGACAACAGCAAAGTCAGCGACGTCATCGTATGCAGCGCAAGAGACGCGGGCGTCGGCGGATACAGGCGGTCGCTCCGCATCGAAAGAGACAGGGATGTGGAAGCTGGGTTGACGAAGGTCGCCGCCAGCATCAGGTTTGCGTGGCGAATAGCACGGACCGACGCCGTCTACATCATCCGCAACGTCCTCGCCGAATAATCTGACCCCTATAACCCCTAAAATTTTTTCACATCCATGCGTTACGTATCCGTGAAGGAGATCCGGATATACAACGGCTGGCACCCCATCGGAGAAATTCGTCAGACACTCAAAAAAGTCGGCGAAACATTTTTCCAAACACCGCACGCCCCACTCGTCGACGCCGACTACGACGGCTCCATCATCGACGACGTCAAAGTCTATCTCGACGGCGAGCCAATCGAGCCCGAATCAGTCGACCCCGACACAGGCCTTCTCTCCATCTACCCACCTCCCGCCGGCGACACACAAATCGAAGCAAGCTATTTCTGGCATCCTTTCGGCGATGGCGACATCGAGCTGGCGGTCGAAGCGGCTGAAGGCCTTGTCGAAGCTTTGACGGGAGTTGTTTACGTGCCTCATCGCCGTGTGGAGCGGTGTCCGCTGAAACGCGGCAACGTAATCATTTTGTCGGAGCCGGTCATCAGCATCGAGTCTGTGAAAATCTTCGATTCGATGGGAAATCTGCTGGATGACGGGGTTGAGGCGGAGGTGGTTGACGGGCCTGCGGGAACCATCCGGCTGAAAAAGCTGTTGGACGGGCCGAGGCCTCCGTGGTACCTGCCGCAGACAGCCGAAGCCGAAATCATCTACCGGGCTGGGTTTTCCGAAGTTCCCGCGGCCGTGAAACAAGCCGTCCTCGCCCTCGCGTCATACAACCTTTTGACACGACTACAGCAGAAAATCAGCTTCTCAACCGACTACGGCGGAGCCGTTGCGGCGGTCTTCACATCCCACGAAATCGAAAAACGCCTCATCCTACTCAAAACACAGGCCGAAAAAATGTTGAACAGTCTTCCGAGGCGGGTTGAAAGGGTTTGAAATGGTTGACGGCCCTCGTTGAACAAATGCTCGAAACGGTGAAAAACGCGGCGAGAATACCAGTCTTGGTGGGGTGGAGGCCTTCGCAGACGCCGCCCTCCGCCGTCATCCAGATGAAGAACTGCGAAATAACGCCGCTGGATTTGTCGGCTTCGAAACACCTTGTCGACGCCAGCCTCCAAGTCGATGTCTGGCACGTTTCAGCGAAAAGCAGGGACGAGGTGGTGGAGAAGATTTTGACGGCCCTCGAAGAAAAAAGGACTCTGTTTTCGGAAGAGCTCGGCGTGTTCTCCCTCTCTGTTGAAGGGGTTGCCGACGTCGGCGATGAATCGGGTTTCCGTAAGATGTTGCTGGTACGGGTTCGGATGGTGGTGTAGATGTGCATCTTCCGGATTGGACGGGGGAGGAAATATTTCTGCGGAAAACGCTACCCCCTCCCGTGTTCTCATCATGTCTGCCCGTTCGGCGAATTTCTCTGGCACGGCTTAGTCAACCGCGACTACAGGTCATCGCACTACTGGCTGATGCCTTCGATGACCCACGTCGAATCGGTTGAAGAGGCTTGGCGTGGTCTTTCATCGGGTGAGGCGGAATACGTGGTGAAGGAGATTGTCTACAGGGTTGGTGAAAGGTTTGGGACACGGGTTCGAAAAAGCTCTGGCCCTCGTGAAGTTTCTTGAAGTGGCTGAAGAGTTCTCCGGCTCGGGCCTCCGTGTCGCCTTCATCGACAGCGGATGCAGTAAACATTTTCCGCTTAAAGACTGCATAAACCTCACCGAAACTTCGAAAATCGACACCGAAGGCCACGGAGCATACGTTCACGCAGTTCTTGCATCGATGCTTCCCGACGCCGAATTCATCCTCGTCAAAGTCCCCGACCCCCTGTCCGACAACCAGCTGATAACAGCCCTCAACGAAGCCGTCAAACAGTCCCCCCACGTCATCAACCTCTCCATCACCAGCGAAACACCCAGCGACGCATCAGACCCCGCATCAGTCTACGTCAACCACGTCTCAAAAAAATCCCTCGTCGCCGTTGCCGCAGGAAACGGAGGCCCGAAAATGATGAGCATCGGTCCGCCGGCCGTCGCCGAAAACGCCTTGACCGTCGGTGCGGTTGACCTGCGTGGCAGGCTTTGGAAACGGTCGAGCAGGGGCCCGACTCTTGACGGAAGATGGAAGCCCGACGTCGTCGCCCCAACCGGATACAAGCCGCCGACAGACGCCAAAACAGAGGTCTGGGGAACCAGCTTCGCAGCACCGATCGCCGCCGCCATCGCCGCACCGTTCGTCAAAAAAATCGGCGAAACATCCGCCGTCGCAAGAATTCTCCAAATCGCCGCGTCTCCCGTCAACATCAGCCAGCCGACGACACCGGCTTTGACGGGACTTCGGAAAGCATCGTTGATAAGAAAACTATCGACGACGTGGCCCCGGATATTCGACCCCCGCAACCTCGCCGGCATGGGCCTCGTCGACGCATCCAAAACCCTCCAAATCTTCAAAACCCTGACCAAACCCTTCTCACCCCTATAACGCCCGCGGAGAAACACATGGCCATGGTTTTCCAGAAGCTTGTGACGTATGGAGAAGAGACTTCCTATGGACAGACTCCCGACGATGTTTCGCGTTGGGTCGGCGGCGTCGTTTCTTTCAGCGGAGGAGTTGAGCCGGCGAGCGAGGAAGTGGCTGTTCTGTCGTCGGACAGGCTGTTGAAGCCTTTCGTCTACGGGCTGGACGTGGGGCCTTCAATCGAATTCTACATCCAGTCGCCGCGGTTCCTCAAATACGCCTTCGGAAAAACAACTAACACAGGCACATCACCGCCCTACAGCCACCTCCTCGAAATAGACCAAGACTACGAACTACCTTCGATAACCCTCCTCGAACACCGAATCGGAGCAAACAGCCACGGATATCTCTACAACGGATGCAGAGCAGACAAACTCACCATCAGCTGGGAGGAAGACAGCCTCCTCAAAGCATCGATGGAATTCAAATCAACACGCGTAACAAAGACAACAACCCTACCAGCTGTCTCACCCGACACAGCCGACTACTTCAAATCATCATCCAAAACCATCACCGTCGACGGCGTCCAAATCGGATACACAATCTCCGGCACGATAACCCTTTCAAACAACCACGCAGCCTTTCCACGAAGCGGCGACTTCGTGCCAAAACACGTCGCGGGCAACGTTTCAGCTGAAGCAGAGCTCGAGCTCTATTATGTCGACAGCAGGTTCGTCGACCTGATGATGAGCAAGACAAAGTTCGACGTGACGATTCGGTTCACGAAAACAGCTCAAAACTATCTCGAAATAAGGCTCGAAGACTGCGTCGCCGGCGTGGAATCAGCCCTCGAAGCCGAAGGAGAGTTGCTACAGACCGTATCGCTCAAGCCGTCCGGCATCAGCGTGTTGGCCGTCGACGACGTATCGGCCTACTGAAGCCATGAACGAAACACCGCCTCCGCCGGATGAGCTGAAGAGGAAGACGTCGCCGGCCGAGCTTTTCAAGAAAACCGCCGAAGTCGAGGTTGCTGGCCAGAAGTTTCGTCTACGTCGGATGACTTTGGCGGAAGAGCTGGAATGGTACGGTGAAAGGGAACGGATTTTCGCCGACGAAAACATGACGCAGGCGGAGAAGATAGTAAACGTCTGGGAAAAGCTTCTGCAGAAGGTCGTCGAACATCCTCGTCTTCTCAGATATGTGGATGAGCTTCCGGCACCGGTCGTCGCAAAGCTCGTCGAAGCCGTGACGGAGCTCCATCTATGGAACATGGATTTTCGCAGCTATCGGCGGGAATACGGCTGAACAACGCCTACCTCTTCTTCCTCCTCGCCGAAAAATACGGATGGACACACCGTGAAATCCTCGGCCTGTCGAGGCCAGAAGCCCTCTACTACCTCCTCGCGCCGGTCGCCTATGAAAAACAGCTCCGGAGAAAACAGCGGAAATGATCAAAATTAAGGGTGTCGAAGCGGTGGTCGAAGGCTTCGAGAAGCTGGCCGAAGAAGCGGCGGCTCAAACCGACGAATTTCTCGGTAGACTGGCCGAAAGCATCGCGGAAAAAGCCCGTCAAAACGCGCCCTTCAAAACAGGTAGGCTCCGCCGAAGCATCGAAAATCGGAAAACAGCATTCCTGCAATATGTCGTCGAAGCAACCGCTCCCTACGCCGGATACGTCGAATACGGAACATCCAAAACACCACCACGCCGCTTCATGCAGAACGCTGTCCAACAAACCATCGAAAAACCGCCGTAAAACGCCGCTTTTTCCGTTATTGGTTTAAGTATCGGGGGTGATACGTAGGTATCAGTGGTGATACTTGCTTTTCGACGTCGCGCCCAAAGACGAGAGGACAAGCCTCTTCGGAAGGGACAAGGAGCTTGAAAAACTGCTCCAGTCCTTCGGGTCTAAAGCGCCTTTGATTCTGTTGCTCGGGATGAGAAGGGTTGGAAAAACTTCGCTTCTGAAGGTCGCGTTGAAGGAATGGGGCCAGCCCTATCTTTACCTCGATTTGAGGGCCTTGGCGGACGGGGGTTTTTCGAAAGTTGTTTTTTACAGGCTGCTTTCGGATGAGCTGACCCGCGTTCAATCATCGTGGGATAGGCTCCGGTTTTTCCTCCAAAAAGTGAGAGGTGTCCAAGTCGCTGGAATCAGCGTTGAACTCGATTGGCGGCGGAACGGGATGACGATTTCTTCGCTGTTTCGGAAAATCGACGAATGGCTCGAAAGCGAAGGAAAGAACATGGCCGTCGCCTTCGATGAAGCCCAGCTTCTCCGCGACATGCGTGGAGGAAAGGGCAGGATAGATTTCCGGAAATTCCTCGCCTTCGCATACGACAACCTTCGACATGTGAAGTTTGTTTTGACCGGTTCCGAAGTGGGGTTGTTGATGGATTTCATCGGAGCCGAAGACCCGTCCAGCCCGCTCTACGGAAGATACAGGGAAGAAATCGTGTTGCAGAAGTTTGACCGAGAAACTTCGCTTGAATTTCTCCGCCGCGGTTTCCGGGAACATGGGTTCGAACCGTCGCCGGATGTTCTCGAGAAAGTCGTGGACGTTCTCGACGGCGTCGTCGGCTGGCTCACCTACTACGGATACACCGCCGTCTACGAAAAGAAATTCGATGAAAACATTTTGGAAAAGGTCGTCGACCAAGCAAAACGAGTTACGGAGAACGAGCTTTCGAAGGTTTTCCAGAGGTCCAGATACTACAAGCATGTGTTGAGGGCCGTGGGAATGGGATACGGCGAATGGGCAGCGATAAAACGTGCTGCAGAAGCGTGGTCCGGCGTCCCGATCTCCAACGCCCACCTGACCAGGCTGTTGCACGGACTGGAGAAGCTGAGCATCATCGAGAAAAAAGACGGTAAATACGTTTTCACAGACCCTATCGTCGCAAAAATCGTCGGGCCTTAGATTTTCACGAAAACTTTGAGCGCTTGTTTTTTGGCGAACATCTCGAACCCCTGTGGAACTTCTTCGAGCTTTATCCGGTGTGTGATGATTTTGCTTGGGTCGATTCGGTTGTGTTGGATGTATCGTGTGATTGTTTCGCCGTTTCGTATGGGGTCGCCTATCGAGAAGATGAGTTTCTTTTCCGTCAGCCAGAGCATTCCCGATGGGATGGAATATTCGTGAAGATGGTAGCCGACGACCGACACCGTTCCCTTCCGTCTTGCGGTTTCGACCGCTTTGAGAAGCGGCTCAACGCTTCTGCCAACGGCTTCGACGACCAGATCAGCCCCCACGCCGTCTGTCATGTTCCTCACTTCGTCGGCAACGTCTTTTTCGGCGGCGTTGACGGCCGCGAACCCAAGTTCCTCGGCCACGGCCAGCCTTTCGGGAACAACGTCGGCGGCCAAGACCGTCGAAGCCCCCAGCAGCCGCGCAAACATCCCCGAATAAAGGCCCACGGGCCCGCAGCCAATCACAGCCACAAAATCACCCGGCCTCATCCCAGCGTTCACAACCGCTTCAAACCCCGTCGCAAGGCTGTCCCCGACGGTGACCAACTTCTCGTCGGGAACATTTTCCGGCGCCGGTATCAGCACGGTGTCGGCGTAGGGGACGCGGACAAGCTCCGCAAACGCTCCGTCCAAGCTTTCGCCGTAGACGGGGCCCATGCCGTAGATGTTGATGTTGACGCACTGGGTGTAGTATCCGTGTCTGCAGTACCAGCACGTGCCGTCGGCTATCCAGCACGACGAAATCACGCGGTCGCCGGGCTTGAACCTTTTCACCGAAGGCCCGACTTCTTCGACGACGCCGACGAATTCATGGCCCATCACCGTCCCCGGAACGGAAAGCAGTTCGCCTCTGTAGACGTGAAGGTCTGTTCCGCAGATGCATGCAGAGGTCGGCCTCACCAAAGCATCTGTGTCGTTCCGTATCTTCGGCTTTTCCGCTTCTTCGACACGGACGTCGCCGGCTCCAAACCATTTGACCGCCTTCATTTCCCCTACGCCAGAAACTCCGTCGGAACTTTTTTGATGGCGTTGACGAAAGCAGCGGCAGCGGCCGCGTTGGACAAAAGCTTCGCCATATTCCCCTTCACCTTGAGCTGGCCCGTCATCACCGCCACCGTCGGGCTGACCCTCCCCAAAGCCACTTTCTTCATGTTCTCGTAGCTGCCGGAAATAATGATCGGAGCGGGTTTTTCATCGGCTGTTTTGACGATTTCGAACTGTCTGCATCTGCCGTGGTAGAGGTCGAGCCACGCACCGGTTTGCTCGGCTCCGAAAAACTCTTTCACGGCCGGCGGAAGGTTCGTCAGCAGCAGCGTTATCGGGTCTTCCCAGTCTTTGGCCGCGGCGTTGTATTCGGGGTCTTCGTTGAGAACCTTCACAAAATATTCGAACCATTCCCGGGAGCCGAAAACAAACTTCTTCTCCGGAGAAGACAACCCCTGCAGAATATGGGCCGGGAATTTTTTAAGCGTTATGCGAGAAACATGGTGGGAACTTTTTTGACGGCTTCGACAAAAGCCGACGCGACGGAAAGGGCGGCTGGGTTGAAAAGAAACTTCGCCAAACTTCCTTCAACTTTGACGTGGCCCGTCAAAACAGCGACCGTCGGACTCAACAACCCCAAAGCAATCTTCTTGACGACTTCATAGCTACCGTAGATGGTTAACGAAGCCTGTTTCTCACGCGGATGCTTCACCAGCTGGAAGTTTCTGCACCGGCCGTGGTAGAGGTCGAACCAAACACCGACGACATCGGATTCGACGAATTCTCTGACCGGCGGCGGCAGGTCGGTCACGAAGACGGTGACGGAATCTTCCCACGATGCTGAAGCGGCTTGGTATTCCGGGTCTTGGTTGAGGGTTTGGACAAACTGTTCAAACCATTCCCGGCTGCCGAAGACATGTCGCCGTATCTCGACCGCCAACCCGCTAATCTGTTGCATGAGCTGTATTAAGGCGTTAGGTATTTTTGCTTCGACACCGGAATGATGTCATGCGGTTCAGCGTCGCCGCAGCTCTCGCCCTTTTCGTAATCGGCTTCTTGACGGGATATCTGATTGACGGCGGAACCTCTACGTCAACCGTGGTGTCGACGGTAACGGTTCGCCAGACAACGACCGCGGTAAAGACGACAACCGTGGCCGCAACCGTTACGACAACCGCTGTAACAACGGCCCGAAACCCCGTCATCGCTGGAAAAACCGTCGACATGGTAGCCCGTGTCTACAGAGTGGTCGACGGCGACACCTTCGACGCTTTTCCGTCGGGGCGGGTCAGGCTCGCAGACGTCAACACCCCCGAAAGAGGTGAGCCCGGATACACCGAAGCAACCAACGCCCTCCGCAGCGTCGTCGAAGGAAAAACCGTCTACCTCGACGTCGACGACACCGCCGTCATGGACGCCTACAACCGGCTGGTCGCCCTTGTCTACGTCGACTTCAACGCCACGCACGTCCTCAACGTCAACCTCTGGCTCGTACTAAACAACCACGCACGGATAAACGATTTCCGCAACGAATTCAACCCAGCCACGTGGACGCTCTACGCCAAGAAGAACTGATTATCTCCTGAGCAGCCATCCGAGGAGGATGCCGTCGAGGATTTCGGCGAACGTCCGTCTTCTTCTCTGCTTCTTCTCGACCTCTTCCCGGCTTTCTTCCCGCGACACTTCGTATCCCAGGATTTTTGGTTTGAGGATGCTGAACTGGGATTGGCAGTCGAGGCATTCGAAGGCCTGTGGAATGTTTCCTTCGATTTTTGCGGGTAGGAGGTTTGTGCCGCGGCAGACGGGGCAGGCTAACGTGACTTTGATGGATTTTTCCACGTCTTTGTTTTTTTCTGCGGCTCTATAAACGTTCTCAACGCTTTAACGTTCTGTTTTCGGATGTGTTTGATGCCGCCTCCGAATTTTACGGTTAAGGTGTTGCTGAAGGCGGAGGACCAGCTGGTCAAAACGATTGCTTATGCTCGTTCGCAGCTGGCGATGCTGGGTGAAACGGGTGTTCGGGAAGCTGGTCGTCTCGAATCTTCTTTCGAAATTCTCGGCTCGGCGTTGAAACGGGCGTTCGGTATTGCGTTGTTTGAGGCGGGCAACTATCTGCAGGATTTTATCTCCGGCTCGGTCCGTGCTTTTGCTGAATTTGAGGCATCCGCCGTTCGGCTGGCTTCGCTGAGTGATTCCACGGGTGCTTCCGTTTCTGCTTTGGCCTCTGCTTTCCGTGTAGCCGCCTCGGCCGCTGCGAGGGATATGGCTGTTTCGGGTGCGGAGGCGATGAAGGCTTTGGAGGCGTTGGTGAAGGCCGGTCTTTCAGGGGCTGAGGCCATCGATGCTTTGCGGTCGACGTTGATGATGGCGAAGCTGGAGGGAGAGGACTACGGAAGGGCCGCGGCCAACCTCGTGCAGGTGATGGCCCAGTTCGGGATAGAGGGAAGCAGGGCCGCCCACGTGGTCGACGTGCTGGTCAACGCGTCGAGTCTCGGAATCGGGTCTGCCCGCGATTTCGCGCAGGGGCTGGCGAACGTCGGCTCCACGGCCCGGGCCATGGGCCTTTCCCTCGAAGAAACAACCGCTTGGCTGGTGGTTTTGGAGAGGCGGCTGGGTTCCGCGGAGGAGGCGGGAACACAGTTTTCGCGGCTGCTCGCCAACCTGTATGAAGTGGCTGCCAAGCTCGGCGTCCCCATCAGAGATTCAGGTGAAAGACTGCGGTCGGTGGGGGCGATTATGATGGATGTTATCGCGCGGACTCGGGAGCTGGGCGGTGATTTTGAAGTTCTTCAAAGCAGGCTTTCGGGCGTCGATGTCCGAGCCGTCAAGGCCCTGTTCACCCTGAGCCAGATGAACGAAACGTTCGACGAACTTGTCACACAGGTTGGAAGAGGGCAGACGGCGTTAAAGGCCTTCGAAGAATCTCTTTCGACGGTTGAAGGGAGGGCCGCGCAGCTTCGGGCGGAAACCGACCGGCTTCAGAGGATGGTGGGCGAATCCGCTTCGGCGATTTATCAGATGCTGGGACCGTATGTTCTCAAGGCCTTTGACGCGGTGGTTACTTCTTGGAGGGGTATCATAGCGCGTTTGGTCGACAGCAAGTTTGACCAGAAGCTGGCATACATCGAAACCCAGCTGCGTGTGCTGGGGAGGATATCGGAGGAAGAGGCGTCGTCGTTCATCAAGGCGTGGGTCGAGATGGGTGAGCTGACGGTTGCGGAAGCTTTGAAGATCGCTGAAGCCGTGGCGGTCTACGACGAAAACATCCAATCACTCATCGAAAGGGCTTTGGCGGCGGGCGAAGCGGTTCCCGAATCTTTCCGGTCGGTTGCCGAAAGCATATCGATGGTTTCCGGTTCGGCGGCGCGTTTGACGGAGTTGTCGATGGCTTTGCAGAAGGTTGAGCAGGCGGCCAGAGACCTCGGACTCGCTTCGAAAGCCCTCGCATCAGCTCTCGACTTCTACAACGTTCTTTCAAAGGTCAACGAAGCCCTCGGCGTTTCGACGGCCTTAACCGAGCAGCAGGCCGAAAGCGTGAAATATCTCGCGGCCGCGCAGTCGGTGGTCAACTACTTTTCGCAGTTGCTGGCTCTTCAGCAGCAGGCTTTGCAGCTCTATATGTTGGGTGCTTCCGATGCGGGAGACCTGTTGACGAATGTGATGGTGGAGCTTGGAAACGTTCTCGCTGACGGAGTGGTGTCCCAGCAGGAGTTCATCTCTCTGCTGAATGTTTTGGGCGTCGACGCGGGGAACGTTGCGGCAAGCCTTCACGGTGTGTTGGTCAAGAGCTTGGAGGCGTCGCGGGCCGCGGTTTTCCAGAACATCGACGCTGTGCAGAGTTTTTCGGCGGCTTTAGCTGCTTTGAACGGCCAGACCGCGCATACCTACCACTATCATCACCAGATAACCGTCACGGAGTCCGGGGGTGGAGGCGGAGGCGGTGGAGGAGGTGTCGTCCATTCGACGCCGGGTCGTTTCTTCGAAGCATATCAGCGGGGTGCGTGGTTTACACGTGAAGGTCCTGCGTATCTGCATGCGGGGGAGATGGTCTTGCCGAGGCCTGTTGCCGAGTGGTTCCGGCGTGGGGGCTTGTCTGTTTCGAGGCCTGTGAACGTGGTGGTTAACGTCAGCGTGGGCCATGTTTCCGACGGCCGGGATGTGGTTGACGTTGTGAGCCGTGAGCTGGCTCGGAGGCTGAGGACGCTGGCGTGACGGTTTTCGAAGTTTTTTCCGGAGGGTCGTGGGTCGACAAAACCGGTAGGGCCGTCGCGTTGTCCCATCGTCTGCGGAGCCGTGGGCTGGAGGAGCTGGTCTTCGAGCTGGTGGACGACGACATCGCGGTCGGAAGCAGATGCCGTCTCCGCCGCGGCAACAACGTCGTCTTCGAAGGCGTCGTATACCAAACACATAGAAAACACGCCGGCGGACATGTCAAACGGGTCGAAGCCACGGCCTACAGCGAGCTCATCCTCTACGACAGACACGTCGTTTTCCGTCAATATCCGGCGGGGACAAAGGCCGGAACAATCATCAAAGACCTTGCATCGCTTGAATCAGGAGTCGATGTCTCGAACGTCGACGAAGCGTCTACGCCACCGTTGAGGAGTGACTGGGTTGTGGAGAACGAAGTCGCTTTGAAGGTGATGGAAGATGTGGCGCGTGGGACGAACTACTGGCTTTGGATGAGGCCGGGCCGGCGGCTGGTCTTCAAGCCGAAGGCCGTGAATGTTCCATCCGCCTCCATTCAGGCGGGTAAGGTTTTGGCGGTGGAATACGGTGAAGACCGTTGGAGGCTTCGGAACAGGGTTGTCTACGTCGGCGCGGGAGGCCGTGTTCTCGCAGACGTGAGCGAAAGCCCGGGCGACATGCCGCTGGTCGTTCACGACCCGTTCCTCACCGACGTGAACGAGGCGTTGCGGCGGGCCCAGACAAGGCTCGCCATCAACAAGGAATACGGCCGCGAGCTACGGCTCGTGATGCATCAATCCGATTTCGAGGATTTGAACACGGGTTTGGGAGACACCGTCGAGGTCAACCTGCCCAGCATAGGCCTCGGCAACGTCAACATGTATGTCGTCGAAATCGAATACAACCCCAGGGAACAACGCTACCGCGTCACGTTGGGCGGGAAGATCGAGCTCTTCGAAGAGCTTTTCATGGAAGCGGTCGGCGGAGACGTCGCGTCACGGTTCGGCGGCAGAACATCCATACCTGAATACGTTTCCACAGTTGTATCCGCGCAGAACGCCGTCATCCGTCTACAATCCCGTTCGAAAACAGTCCGGCTCGTCAACAAGCCTCCGCTCATCCTATCCGACGGCGTCAACGTCGTGCTGGATGACGACGGATATGTTAGGCTTGCGTCAGGCCATACATCCGGCTCCTTCACCACGTGGCATACGCCCGGGGAGCTGTTCAGCAGATGGCTCCGGGTTCACTACATCTTCGAAGCTGGGGGAGGCTCTGTTTCAGCCGACATAGTTGACGGAGGCGGCCAGACCATCGTGTCAAACATCGCAGGGGACTACGAGTTCCGTTACCATCCTCAGGTTGGCGGCTGGCTGACGGAGCTGAATGCGAATGAATGGACATGTGTGAACGGCTCGGTATCCGATTCACAGAATGCAGTCATCAGTTTTTGGAGTATTAGAGCGACTCGGACATCGGGGTCGTCTATGATAGTCGTCTACCCGAGGATGCAGAACCTCGGCCTCAGCCTCACCGGCTTCCGTCATCTCGTCATCTACTTCTATTCACTGGCCGACGACCAGAACCTCAAAATCAGGCTTATGGAAAACACTTCAAAATACCATGAAGCCGTCATCGACCACAAGGGCCTCGCATGGCGCAGATATCAGGTTAGACTGGATAATATGAACAAGGTCGGCGGCGGAGCATCGACGCTAAACTGGCTGGAGATAGAGACAAGCCTGCCGACGCTCTACGTCGACAGCGACTACATCCTCATACCTGCGGGCCGTGAGAAAATCGGCGTCAAAGTCAACCTTTCAAGGCCTTCGGCGTCGGCCGTCTCTCCAAGGGTAAGCCTCGTTAAACTGGTTTGGAGGGATGCGTAGATGAGCCAAATCGTTTACACAGAGCTCGAAGCATTCCCAATTCGATGGCCCTATCTACAGCTCGAACCACTCGATACAACCACCACTCAGAGCTGGAGCTCGGAGCAGACATTCAACACATCGATTCAAACCTACACTTTACCCGACACAACATCACCTGAAGGCGTCCACCTATTCGGAGCCAACGCATTAAGCCAAACAATCGCCAGACATGCGAACTATGAGCTCTGGGATAATTTTCTGCTATCGATACAACGAGTAGGCAACCCGGGCCCCCTCAAAGTCGAAATCTACAACACGGTTAGGGCGACCAACACATTCCTCACCCACGGGTTGTTAGAGAATTTCGACTCTCCAGTCGGCTCGGATAGCATATCCACGACGACTTGGCGAGCTGTTTCACGGACTTTTCCACGGAAGATCAGGATAGCAGAGTTAAGGCTTGGTGTTGCATCGACATATCCCGACAGATACGAAATCAGAACAACCGACGCGAACGGCGCTCCAACATCGACCATTATCGTTTCGGGAAACCTTGACGCAAGCGGCGTCGTCACCTTCTCCCCACCCCTCGAATTGGACGCGGGCCGCTACGCGTTCATCGCCTACAGAAGCACTGGAACAGGAGTTCTCGCCTATAATGGTTCTCGAGTTACTGCATCGGATTTCGGCTCCGACCACAGCACATGGGTATCGACTAACAGCGGTTCGACGTGGTCGTCGGCCGGCCGGACCAACTACGCTCTCCGTCTGAGAATACATCCGCTCGCATATCTGCCGAACACGAAGCTCGGTGAATATGAGGTTCCCGAATCACAAATCGGCACCACTATGACCTATCAATCGCTTTACCGTTCCGACGACTCACGGAGAATCATCTACCCGGCGAATGAGTTGTTGATGTTCGTTTTCTCGGCTCCGCAGGGGAATTCGAGCAACTACTACGTTATCCGGCGTGGAACCACCTACGATGGTGGCTTATCCCCGAGCATGACAATCACGGATACGACGATAGCGGAACACAGCGGCGTCTACGACGGAAGCACGTGGACATACCGACCACATGACCTCTTCATGCAGAAACAGCATCTACCGCCGATATCCTACCAATACACCAACACATACGTCCTCGGACCGGGAAGCTATGCCCCGAAAATTAGTGTCAGAATCAGAGCTGTATCCGGAACGGTCGGGGCCAGACCTGTGGGGTTTCTTGGAGTTCTTTCACCAGCTCTGCCTCGGAGGACGACTACAAGCACGACAATCACAGGGTTATCATGGTCATCTGAGGTTGAGACGAAAGTCGGCGACATGGCGCCGCTGTTTTTCTACTTCGATGGAAACGGGTCATACAACCAAATCGAAGTTGAGCCACGCATCTACTACGACAAAAACCCCATCACTCCAAGGGACTTCGGATTCACGGAGATATACCTGATGCGCGTAAGAGCCGAAGCAGCCAACACGCTCGTTAGGGTAAACGACCGAACCAACCTATTCTTCGCAACCAGCGGCGACAGCGTCGTCATCGACCCCAACTTCCGCGCATACATCTCAAAAATCCAGGTCATAACAGGCCGAGCCACATGCGACTTCCTCGGAGTGATATAGTATGCGCGACTGGTGGATAGACGGCGAAACAGGCCTCCCACAGGAAGCCGCTGAAAAACTCCGCAGAAAACTGGCCTCCATCGTATCCCGAACAGACGAAGGTTATGTTCTTGCCGGCGCGGTCGCCTTCACAGAGAACTCGGTCAAGCCGCTCAAACCACTTTCACTCGGCTTATCGACCAACTACTTCACCGACATAGTTTCCGCAAACATCACCATCCCGTCCAAAACAGAGGAAAAAACAGACATTTCAGACGCAGAATTGGAGGCCCTCGCCGACATCCGTCTTCCATCTCCCAAGAAATACAGAAGACTCGGCCGGGAGGAGCTGGGGTTCATCGCCGATGAAATGCCCGCACAAGTCAAAACTTCTCACGGAGATATCGACGTGAAGGCCTTGCTGGCTGTGTTGGTCGCGAAAGTGGCCCGTCTCGAGGAGAAGGTGATGAAGGATGAGCTGGTTGCTGAGAAGCAGTAGGCCGCGGCAGACGGATGTCGATAAACCATTCGAAACCGTGATGGGGGTCAGCTGCGTGATAAAGAACGTGGGCGAAGACCTCGTCGTCGAAGGCCGTGCGCGGACGAAGAAGGACGCAGACAGACTCAAGCGGATCATGAACGAGATGCTCAACGAAGCTCTGGGATCGGGAGATGAAGCCAAGTGAAGCGGCTCAGCTGCTGCTAAACGCCGCAGGCCTCGGAATCAGGCTTCACGACTGGCAGAAGAAATTCATCGACGACCAAAGCAGGTTCAGGATACTGCTCAAACACCGTGGAGCGGGAGCAACTTTCACCATCGCGTTGGAAGCCGTCACAGCATCCCTGCTACAACCATCCACGACCACCATACTCCTCAGCTACTCGATGAGACAAAGCCTCGAAATCTTCCGACACGTCAAAACAATCCTCACACACCTCGAAAACACAACCATCAAACACAACGGAAAACAAGCAAAAATCAAAACCCGAACAGGCGAAAGAAACACACATCTATCCAACGGAAGCCGCATAATATCCCTCCCAAACAACCCCGAAACACTACGCGGATACAGAGCCGACGCCGTATACGTCGACGAAGCAGCCCTCTTCCGCGACGACTTCACTTTACGAACCGCCGTGATGTTTACGACCGTGGCGCGGACAGGCCGTGTCACACTTGTTTCAACTCCGAAGGGCAAACGCGGCTGGTTCTACCAGTCGTGGGTTCACGGCAACGAGTGGTCAAAGCATTTCGTCCGGCTCGGCGACTCGCCACATCTGTCGGAAAGGGATTTGACGGAACTGCGTAAAGTGATGACGGACTTGGAATGGCGGCAGGAGATGGAATGCGAATTCCTCGACGAAGTCAACGCCTTCATACCCTACGACAAAATCCTCGCCGCCGTCGAAGACTACGTCCCCTCGAGAACGGGTGTGGACGGCCGGGTTTTTCTGGGCGTCGATTTCGGCCGCTACAGAGACTCCACCGTTTTGGTGGGCGTCGCCGAGGACGGAGGCCGTCTCCGAATCTGCTACCTCGAAGAGCTGAAACAAGCTCCATTCGCAGCTCAGCTGGAAACGGTGAAGAAAGCCGCGGAATTGCTCCGGCCGTCGGCTGTCGTAGTCGACAGCACGGGGATGGGGGCACCGCTCGCGGAAGCCTTATCCAAAGTCATTCCGTCAACCACCCCCATCACCATAACAGCTCCAGTGAAAACAACCCTGGTCAACAACCTCCGCAACATGATACTCAACCAAAAACTTGTCATCCCAGCCGACGAAACAAAGCTGATCAACCAGCTACGTTTGTACCAGCAAATCAACACAGGCATCGGCTTCAAATACGAGGCCCCTGCAGGAGAACACGATGACTACGTCATGGCCCTCGCTCTCGCAGTCTACGCCGCCCAAACATCTTCAACACCCAAAGTCGAAGCAACTTTTTTCTGGAAATGGAAGTCACCGCAACATCTCACGCCTTAGTATAAACAAATAAACGCCGACGAGCAGCACCGTGAAAAGCCCAGCGACCAAGTCGGGAATCCTGAAAACCACGGTGAACGTGATGAACAGAACAACCCCTATCAGCACCGAGGTGATGAATATCAGCGGCAGATCTACGCTGAAGGTTCTGTAGAAAACCGCTCCGACCGACTGCAAAACCTTTGCAAAAACTCTGATAAACCTCCGCGGCTTAGGAATCTTGATTATCCAGTAGTCAGCCTCCTCGCCGGCCACGGCTCAACATAGCTCCGCAACGTTTTAAGCCTTCCAAAAACTCTCTAACACGTCTTGGAGAAAAAAATTCTGGGTAAAACCGGCGAAGCCATAGCGGCCATCGGTTTCGGTACATGGGGGATCGGAGGCCGCGAAACAGCGGACTACAGCATGGACGACAAGGCCGTCGAAGCCATCCGCTACGCCGTCGAACTCGGTATGAACCACATCGACACCGCCGAAATCTACGCTGCTGGCCACGCGGAGGAACTCGTAGGCGAGGCCGTGAAAATTTTCCCACGCGACGAAGTCTTCATCGCATCCAAAGTCTGGCCCTCAAACCTCCGCTACGAAGACGTCCTGAAATCATGCCGGAGAAGCCTCGAAAGACTCCGGCTCAAGTATTTAGACCTCTACATGGTTCACTGGCCCAACCCACGCATCCCCATCGACGAAACCATGAAAGCGATGGAAAAACTTGTCAAAGACGGCCTCATCCGCTACATAGGCGTCAGCAACTTCGACGTCCCGCTCCTCGAAAAAGCAATGGAATCACTTAAAAGCCAAGAAATTGTCTCAAACCAAGTCATCTACAGCCTTGATGAAAGAGGCATCGAGAAGGAGCTGCTGCCATTCTGCGAACGGAACAAAATCACCGTAATAGCTTACACGCCGCTGGGAAAGGGCAAGATAGCTGCTGAAGCGAGGATGAGAACATCCCGCGGAAAAGTACTGGCCGACATCGCCGCAAGATACGGCAAAACACCCAACCAAGTCGCACTCAACTGGGTCATCTATAAGCCGAACGTAGTCACGATCCCGAAATCCATCAACAAAGACCACATAAGCGAAAACGCGGGAGGAGCAGGATGGCGACTAACCGAAGAAGACTACGAACTC
>JANWZT010000079.1 GCA_025054515.1 Candidatus Caldarchaeum sp. | reverse complement strand
GTTTGTTTTCGGATGCGTGTTTTTGGATGTATTGGTCGAGGTTGTTGAGCGGCGAAATTTTTGGCGCGGCGACGACGAGCCTGACGTAGCCGTATTCGAGGTCGAGGAGCTGGAGGACGTCTGCGCCTGTTTCACGGACCCAGTCAACCCCCGTTATCCCGATGTCGTAGGCCCCGCCGGCGACGAAGACCGGAATTTCCTGAGGCCTGAGAATTTTGACTTCGATGTCGCGGTCGTCGACGACTGGTCTGTAGGTTCTTTCGGCTCCGCGTAGCCGAAGCATCGCTTTCGCGAGGAATTCCTGTGTGGCGGCTTCGAGGCTTCCTTTGGGTAAGGCGAGTTTGACGACGGCCAATCTACGGCGTAGAGTTTCAGCTCCCTAATATAGTTGGAAAATGTATAGGTTTTTACGCCGGTCTGCCGGGGTTGTCGGCTGTTGAAGGCGTTGGTTCTTCACTACGGTGTGGGAAATGTTTTCAGCGTTTCGCATGCTTTCAGGAGGCTTGGGTTTGAGGCCGTGGTTTCGGAAAAACTTCGCCGTGACGTGGATTGTTTGGTCATGCCCGGTGTGGGAAATTTCAGCCCCGCCGCCGAAAAAATTTCATCCATCCGTGAAGAGCTCGTGGACTTTGTGATGTCGGGCGCTCCCGTTCTCGGCATCTGCCTCGGGATGCAGTTGTTCTTCGAGGAAAGCGAAGAAGGCCCGGGGAAAGGACTTGGAGTGTTTCGGGGAAAGGTCGTGGGATTGCCGCCGACGGTCAAAAGGCCTCACATGGGCTGGAACATCATCCGCAGAACACGGCAAAACCCGTTGCTCGAAGACGTCGAAAACGAATGGGTTTACTTCAACCACAGCTACCACCCCAGCCCAGCCGACCCAAACATCATCCTCGCCGAAGCAAACTACGGAATCAGCTTCCCCGCCGTAGTAGGGAAAAACACTATCTTCGGCACACAGTTCCATCCCGAAAAATCATCAACGGCCGGCGAAAAAATCCTCCGTAACTTCGTCAAATTCGTCAAACGTTGAGGCTGTTGTGGAAACAGCGGTTTTACAGGTGTAACAGGCAGGCCCAAGAGGCTTGAGTACCATCCTTGAAATACCTAAAACCTACTTCTTTGATTCAAAACGGTTATTGCTTTAGATGCTGGGCTAAATAAAATTCTACAGACTAATCTTTTCGAGATTGTGCGTGAAAAATTTACACAAGCAATTGGAGTGTTTAAAGGGATGCGGAGGATAAAGGTCAGTTATCTGAGATATTATGAGAGTTCGTATGACTTTCTTATCCATGTCATCAATTCCTCTGTCACGTCCTCTGGTTTGCTAAGTTTGGTGAAATGCGTTATACGAGAACCCCACCTACCCTCTGGGGCTTTCATAAACGGAGGGTTAGGCGGCTCCTCACCTTCGAGATGCAGACCAATTTCCATCCTGTCTGTATATGGGTGGACTAGTAAGAATATGTAATTTCGCTTAAATGCCAAAAATTGTTTACGAGCATATGGTTGGACATCAAGCATGGCTTTCACACGTTCCGCCAGTTTATCAAAAACAGGACGCATAGCTGCGTACCTATTTTGGAAGTGATAATCTATTGAGTAGTCCTTTGCAGAACTTCTTTGTCTCTCATTAAGAGAATCGTAAATTATCTCGGTTATCATGATTTCTTCGTTTTCTTTTCCGCAGTATAAGTATTTCACGAGCTTCACAAAAGGTTCGACAACCCGCGCGGCGTTCTTAACATGCTCTGGAAAATCTGGAGCCACAATGAAAATCCTCATGTTGTCAAAATCCAAATCTTCTTCCTTGACTCTTATTTTGTTTTTAATGAACTTGGCAAAACTCTCTTGTTCATTATACAGTTGGTGCGCGTAAGAAAGCGCTTGAACTAGGGCGTCAGCCGCATGGTCCCCGGTCACTTTATATTCAATGATCACAGGGCGTAGGTCACCGTCAACTGCTAGATCATCAATAAAACCCATGCCAACAGGAACGTTTCTGTCAACCAGTTTGAGATCAGGCTCTTCAAAAAATTTTGGACCAAAACTTTCGAACAAGTTTCTCAATTTTTCCTCTGAAATCCTGCTTTGCCCACAACCTTCACTCACATTACCGTCAACTATTCTAAATATCGGCACATAATATCGAATTTATACATGCATAAAAAGTATTACACCCGCAAATAAGGTGGGCGGATAGTGGCAGAACAATAAATTGTTCATGCGAAGATCTTTGCAAGCGGCTAGACGTTGAGGCTGTTGTGGAAGCAGGTTTTCTGGCCGGTGTGGCACGCGGGCCCAGCCGGGTCAACCAGATAGAGTAAAGCGTCGCCGTCGCAGTCAACCCGTATTTCCTTGACCTTCATCACGTTGCCGCTTTCTTCACCCTTCATCCACAGTTTCCTCCGTGAACGGCTCCAGAAGTGGGCGAAACCAGTTTCGACGGTACGCTTAACGGCTTCGAGGTTGGCGTAGGCGAGCATCAGTATCTCGCCCGTGCTATGGTGCTGGACGACGACCGGGACGAGGCCTGTCGAATCGTCGAACCGGATTTCCTCGGGCTTCACATCCTCACCACAACATCACGTTCACGGAGAAACCGTTTGACCTCTGCGATGCTGTATTCGCCGTAGTGGAAGATTGATGCGGCGAGGGCTGCGTCGGCCTTCCCAGCCGTCAAAACTTCGTGGATGTGCTCCGGCTTTCCCGCTCCTCCGCTCGCGATGACGGGGATGTCGACTGATTCGGCGACGCGTCTTGTGAGCTCGATGTCGTAGCCGTTTTTCGTCCCGTCCATGTCCATCGAAGTCAACAAAATCTCGCCGGCGCCGAGCTCCGCCGCCCTTTTCACCCAACCCAAAGCATCCAAACCCGTCGCCGACGAACCACCGTAAACAAACACCTCATATCCCGAAGAAGTGGCGTTGGTTTTCTTCGCGTCCACGGCGACGACGACGCACTGCGACCCGTAGGTTTCGGCGAGCCGTTTGACGGTGGCGGGGTTTTTGACGGCGGCCGTGTTGACGCTTACTTTGTCAGCTCCGTTCCGTAGCACGAGGTCTGCGTCATCGACTGTCCGTATGCCGCCGCCGACGGTGAAGGGGATGTTGATGACTTCGGCGACCTGTTTGACGACTTGGACGAGGATGTCGCGTTTCTGCGAAGAAGCCGTGATGTCGAGGAAAACGAGTTCGTCGGCTCCCTGCTCCGAATACATGGCCGCGAGAACAGCGGGATCGCCCGCATAACGCAAATCCACGAACCTCCGGCCTTTCACCACCTTCCCGCCGTCGACATCCAAGCAGGGAATAATCCGCTTCGCCAGCAACCGCAACCATCCGTTCAAACGCCGCTATTAACCATGACGGCCCTAACTTCGGGAAGGTTCACACGGCCTTCATACAGAGCCTTCCCCAAAACCACGCCCGCAAACCCCATCTCACGGATTTTCAACACATCCGAAACAGACGCGACACCGCCCCCCACCACCACCGACTTCCTAAAACCCGGCGGAACGCTGGCGAGAACAGCCGGGTTCACTCCCGCGAGAGTTCCGTCGCGAAACACATCGGTGGCGAGAACGTGCTTGAAACCGTCAGCCAACACGTTTTCAACGGCATCCACCAGACTAAGCGATGTCTGTTCACGCCATCCATGCACAAGCACGTTAGCGTCCTGCCCAAAGTCGACGGCGACGGCCACGTGTTCATCGCCGAGAACCCGTAAAATCTTCAACGCCTCATCCCTCGACCTGTAGTAGATGCTTCCGACGACGACACGTTCGGCGCCAGCACGGATGAGTCGCTCCGCCTTCGCCAAATCTCTAACACCACCTCCCACCTGCACACGAACACCAACAGCCCGCACAACATCCGAAACCAGCGCCTCGTTATCGCCCAAACCCAAAGCCGCGTTCAAATCAACCAAATGAACCCAGTCAGCACCTTCACCACGCCACCGCCGGACAAAATCAACCGGCGAACCACCGTAAAACACGGCGTCTTCGCGACGGCCCCGCACCAAACGGGCCACACGCCCATCCAAAACATCCACCGCCGCATAAACCTGAAACATCTAAAGCAAACCACAAACAACCCGATATATACGTTGAACCGCGAAGAATTCGTCGACAAAGTCGTCACAGTCGACTACAACGCAAGAGGCGTCGTCAGACATCTTTACGCCGCCGCACGACAGCACGCCCAACAACCCCTCTGCGCAAAAGCAGCCGAATTCCTACGCGTTCCCGGCTGCGTCGCCGTCGCCACCGGGTTCAGGATTACGAGGTATGGTGGGGCCGTTGAGTCGGACGGTTTGGTTTCATCGGTTCTGCTTTCGCTTTGGCTTGAGCTGCGGGGCGGCGAAGCGGTCATCTTCGTCGAAAAAGGGTTTGAAGAAGTTGTCAAAGCTGGGCTTGACGCTGCCGGGGCGGGAAAAACAATCGTCAAGGGCCTTCCACAGGCCTACGGCGAAGCCGCACAGATTCTTTTCAACGTGTTGGACCAGAAGAAACCAAGCCTTTTCGTCGCCGTCGAAAGGCCCGGAGCCAACGAATATGGCCGCTACCACAACAGCGTCGGCGAGGACATCACATCACTAACTTCGCCGGTCGACAGGCTTTTCGAAAGAATGAGCGGCTGGAAAAGGCCTTTCATCGCCTTCGGAGACGGCGGAAACGAAGCAGGCATGGGCCTCATAAAACACGCGGTAGAAAAACACGTTCCATACGGTTCGACGTGCAGATGCGGATGCGGCGAAGGCATAGCGGCCGAAACAACCGCCGACGTCCTCGTCACCGCATCAATTTCCGACCTCGGATTATTCGGAGCCATGGCCATCGCAGACCCTCAAACCTACCGCCAAACCATCGACCATCTCATCCCCACAACGCGAGCCCTCTTCGAAGCGGGAGCGGTCGACGCCTACAGAGGCCCCAGCAAACCCGGCGTAGACGGCGTACCCATCGAAGCCATATCAGCCGTCGCACACCTGCTACAACCAATCTAAATATTTAAAAAACCGCATATCAAAAAGCCTTCGTGATAGACGTATCCGATGCCGTCTTCAAGTATTCAGTTCTTTCTGTAGAAGAGCTGCTCGGACGCCCCCTAAACCGTTACGAAAAAAAATATGCACCACAAACACTATACGTTTGTGGTGGAATTTCTCTTCCCCTTAAAATCCCACGTGTAGCGGTTGTGGGAACACGTGTTCCCAGTCTTTCCGCAGCCGAATACACGAGAGAGCTGGTGAAAGCCCTCGTGAAGAACGAGGTGGCCGTGGTGAGCGGGCTGGCCCGCGGAATAGACACCATCGCACACCGGTCTGCGATAGAGAGCGGCGGTAAAACAGTCGCGGTTCTCGGCACACCTCTAACGCGATTCTACCCGCCCGAAAACAGGGAACTACAACTGAAGATAATGCAACAACATCTCGCCGTAAGCCAATTTCCACCAGCGCATAGAACCAAGCCGCGGGATTTCGTTATGAGGAACCGGACGATGGCCTTGATTTCAGACGCCTCGGTCATCGTGGAAGCAGGCGAAACAAGCGGCGCACTTTCACAGGGGTGGGAAGCCCTTCGACTGGGAAGGCCGTTATTTATCTCGCCTTTAGTGTTGCAGAAGGGCTTGGAATGGCCTGAAAAGATGATTCGATACGGTGCGCAGGTGCTCCATGAATTCGGCGACTTGTTTGACGTCGTTCCCAGCTACAGATTTGAACTGAGCACTCTTTAAAATGAATAAACCAAACATCATCACATATGGTTCTTATCTATCCTACACACCAAAACCGCTCAGCGAAGAAGCGGCCAAGGCTTTCGACGTAAGGCTTAAGATCAAAAATTTTGAAATGATAAATCAACATCAC
>JANWZT010000078.1 GCA_025054515.1 Candidatus Caldarchaeum sp. | reverse complement strand
CGAAGGCGTGATATTTCTGGGCTGCGCGGCGGTATTCCTCAAGGGTTTCGCCGTAGAAGTTCCATCCGTCACCGAGGACGGCGGCAGCCCGAATCATCTTCCTTTTCCTCGCGCCCACCCATATCGGCGGCGACGGCCTTTGAACCGTCGGCGTGTTGCAGACAGCTTTCATAAGCTTGTAAAACTTCCCCTCGAAATGGGCTGAACCCGGATATTCCATCAGAAGTCTCAAAACCTTCACGTATTCGCTGAACCTTTCGATTTTCTCCTCACTCGGCCAGTCATCCATTCCAAGCGCCTTCAACTCTTCGGCCTGAGGTTCCGACCCCGTGCCAACGCCGAGTTCGAGCCGGCCGTTGCTGATTACGTCGAGCGTGGCGGCCATTTTCGCGAGAAGCGACGGATGTCTGTAGCAGGAACACAACACCACGGTTCCCAGCCTCGCATCGGTTAACGGAGCGAGAGCGGACAAAAGAGTCCAGGATTCGAGAATTTTTGCGGCCCGGCGAGGCTGGAGATGGTCGGTCACCCAGAGGGAGGAAAAACCCAGCTCCTCGAACAAAACCGCCGAATCAACCACCGTCTTGAAGTCGACGTCGTAGCGTGGAAGGACCGCGCCGAAGAAAACAACCATGGAAACAGGAGCTGGGGTACGTTATTAAACGTTGCATTTTCAACCCGCTCTCTCACGATAAATCTTCGGAAGGCCTTTGGTTGTTGTGGAAATCTATCTCCTCGATGTTGTGTCCGTCGATGATGGTGTTGTTGTATGGGTTAGGGATGGAAATCATGTGTTGAAGGATTTTGTGCGGTGGCGGCCGCGTCTTTTCTTCACGGGCCCGCGTGAAACGTTGGCTGAGCTGGAGAAAATGTTGTCGGAAAGATACGTCGTCGGAAAAACCGTGAAAAAGATGCTGGGAAAAGGCTCGGTCGACGTGCTCGAGGTTGAGACACCGCCTTCGGAGAAACGGTTTCTCGCCGACTTCGTTGAGGAGAGATGGAGCCACCGTGGAATCCGTGCTTTCAACGTCGACGTTCCGGCGTCGCAGGAATTTCTCTACAGGTTTGACTTGGCCCCGCTGATCGCCGTCAAGAAAATCGACGGCGTTTACAAGGCCGCCGAACCGGTTGACAACCTCTTCTACGACGTTTCCTTTCTCCGCGTTGCTTTTCTCGACGTGATACTGGATTCTGCCGGGCCTTTGCCCCGTTTCTCCGACCGCGTCAAGACGGCCCGCATCAGCATCGACGGCGAGGAAGTGGTTCTCGAAGGTGGCGAAGATTCTGTTCTCACGGGTTTGGAGAAGCTTTTGGACGAGCTGGACGTAGACGTCGTCGTGACGAAGGGTGGCGACTCTTTTCTGATGAGTTACCTGCGTTACAGGGCTAAGGTGAACGGCGTTGGCCTCCGGCTTGGCCGCGAAAAAGATGCGCCGGCCAGGAACAGAGGTTTTTCATACACGAGCTACGGAAGAGTTTACCACAGCTTCGCCGGCTACAAGCTGCGTGGCAGGCTTCACATCGACGCCGACAACTCGATGCTCTACCGTGAAACAGGCCTCGATGGTCTGCTGGAGGTATCACGTGTCGTCCGAGTCCCCGTCCAAGACACGGCCCGGTACACCATAGGCAGGTGCATGACGTCGCTCCAATATCATCAAGCCTTCATCAACGACGTCTTGATTCCCGCAGACGGTGGCAGGCCCTTCTGCGCGACGGGGGCGGAGCTGATGAACGCGGATCGGGGCGGATGGATTCTCGACCACAGGCCGGGCGTCTACTGGAACGTCGGCGAAATCGACTTCCACAGCCTTTATCCCATGTTGATGATGAAACACAACATCAGCGGCGAAACAGTCAACTGCAGATGCTGTAGCGGAAACCATGTACCGGAAATCGGCTACCACGTTTGCCGCAGATGGAGAGGAATAGTGCCGCGGGCCGTTGAAAAGCCTTTGAAAAGAAGGCTCGAATACAAAAAGCTCTACCAGCAGACGGGGAACAAGGTTTTCAAGGCGAGGTCCGACGCCCTCAAATGGATACTCGTCACGTCTTTCGGTTATCTGGGCTACAAGAAGGCGAAGTTCGGAAGCCGTGAAGCACATCTCGCTGTCTGCGCCCTCGCACGGGACACCTTGCTGAAGAGCGTCAAGCTGGCCGAGGAAAATGGTTTCAAAGTGCTACACGGCATCGTCGACTGTCTCTGGATATGGAGAGAAGACGCGTCCGAAGAAGATTACAGAAAGTTCAGCGAACGGCTGGAAAAGGCTCTGGGCCTTCCCGTGGGATATGAAGGAACTTTCCGCTGGATAGCTTTTCTCGAGTCAAGAACAATTCCCGGCAGGCCCGTCAACAACCGCTACTTCGGAGTCTACGCCGACGGCCGGATAAAATGCAGGGGCATCGAAAGCAGAAGAAGAGACACACCGCCCATCGTGAAAAAAATGCAGACAGAGCTCATCGAAAAACTCGCCGAAGCCCACAGCCCCGGAGAACTGGAGCAAAGAACACAGGAATGCAGAAAAATCTACGAAAAATACCTGAAGATGGTTTACGTCGGCGAAATCGGGTTAGAATGGCTGACCGTGAGACGAAGCCTTTCGGCTCCGACGAGCAGTTACGAGAAGAAGCTCAAACACGTCGACGCTGCGAAGATGCTTGAAGAAATGGGGGCGGTGGTTTCTCCGGGCCAGACGGTCAGCTACGTCGTCAAAAAGCGTGGAGGAACGCCGGTCGAGCTGCTGCGCAGCGGCGACTACGACCCCGACTACTACGCTGAATTTCTGCGGAGAGGCTACGAAACCGTCGTCTCCCCCTTCCTACTCCATCTCGGCGGATGTGGGTAAAGCCATAAAGTCTTCCGGTTTCACCAGGGCGTCGAAATCAGGCGTCAACTGACCTCTTTCCTCGAGAACACGCCTCGTCAGATACCAGAAGGCATAGGGCAGAGAAGTCCTGCTCCGGTTGTTCATCGGGATGACAAGGTCGACCTTCGAACAGGTGTTGTCGGTGCTGCACATCGCGACGACCGGTATCCGGGCTATCGCCGCCTCCTCCAACGCCTGCACGTCGTAACGCGGGTCCGATATGATGACTATCGATGGCTCCATGTAGTTTTTCAACGTACGGTTTGTCAGCAGCCCGGCCATCATTTTGCCCGCAATGGCCACACCTCCAGTCAACTCGGCGAACTTTGTCACAGCCCTCATCCCGAAAACATGAGTCGAAACCGCCACGACCTTGTCAGGTGGATAATAGGATATGATTTTTGCGGCGAGGTTAAGCCTTTCCAGTATCTTCTTGACATCGAAGAGATAAACTCCGTCATACCGCATCCTAAAAATGTACGGCTCCATGTGCTTGACCTTTATCCTCGACCCGATGTGGACGTTGTATTTGACCAGCTGTTCAAGGATTTCGGCTTCCTGTTCAGCGGACATCGTCAAACCTCATCACCGCGTTGCATGGGAATTGTATCACCCGAACTATACCATATTCGGAGAAGCTCATTTGCTTTGGCCACCCTTTCACCCCCGGCGACGCCTGCCTTAATAAACTTGCCGCCCAGCCCCACCGCGAGATGAGAGAGAAAATCGTCGCAAGTCTCCCCCGACCTATGGGAGACAACCCGGACAATTCCTCTTCTTTCGGCCTCTACCGCAGCTTCGACCGTGTCCGTGATCGTCCCAACCTGGTTGGGCTTCAAGATGACCGCCCTGACTGCGCCCATTTCAGCAGCTTTGCGAAGCAGTTCAACCCTCGTTACGACGAGGTCGTCTCCGCATACGAGAACCTTCGGAAAGGCCCGGCAAAATTCGGCGAAGCCATCAAAATCAGATTCGTCGAACGGGTCCTCCACATACCGTAATCCATACCTTTCCACGAGTCTGGAAAGGAATTCGAAATGCTGTTGTTTCGTACGTCTCAGCTGCCTGTTGCGGTAAACATATTCGCTTTTGGCAGCGTCGTAGAGACTTGACGCAGCCACATCGAGGCCGACGTATGCCGTGTCGCCGGCCGCCTCCTTAACGGCTTTGAGCGCCGTTTCATCATCGACCGGGGGCGCGAAAGCCCCTTCATCGCCTTTCCCGCCGCCGAAGCCGCCCACCCTTTTTGCGAGAATTTGTCCCAACCTTCTGTGGATTTCCACGTTGGCTTTAACCGCTTCCGCCACGTTCGATGCCTTGATGGGGAAGACGAGGAATTCCTGTATGTCGGGGGCTCCTTCTCCGGCATGCGACCCTCCGCCCAAGACGTTACCGAGGGGAATTGGGTAGGCTGGTTTTATTCCCGACATTTGAGAGATGTGCCGCCATGTCGGGATTTGTTTGAGCTTTGCCGCGAGAACCGCGGAACAGGCTGAAACCGCGTAGGCGAGGTTTCCGCCGATTTTGGAGAAAAGTTGCGTTCCGTCGATTTTTTTCAGCAGGTCGTCGACGCCTCGCTGGTCCGCGGGGTCGAGCCCCACAAGTTTCGCCTTCAACAACCTTCGGAACACTTCGACAGACGCTGACGCGCCTTTTTCCGGAAACGGAACAGCTTCCCTACTTCCTCTGCTTTTGCCCGACGGAGCCGATGCACGGGCCTTCACGGAGCCTGAAACAAGCTCGACTTCCACCGTTTCCGAACCTCTGCTGTCCAAGATGACCCAAGCGTCCGCATCGGTTATGACGAAGGATTCACGGCTCAAACCTGACCACTGGCGGCTTCAGAATATTTTTGATGAAACTCCAACACCTCGTCCATCACTATGACCGCTGAAATGAACATTCTTTTGCAACAATATCTTTTGAAGCCAAGGCTTTCGAGGACGTCGTTGGGATGTTCGCCGGCGTTAACCCTGCTTTTGTATTCGTCCCATTTGTGGGCTATTACGCGGCCGCAACTAAAGCACCTTATGGGAAACATCATAGCATATCACCTGTAGCTTTTCTGCCGGAACCGTCTCGCGCTCCTCCGCATAGGCTTCTTCGGCTCTGTTCTCCGCGGGTCGTCGATTAGGAGATGCCGGTCGTAGTTGAGAAGCGTTTGCCTATTCTGCTCGGACTGGGAGGCCGCTGCCTTCGAAATAGCGATAGCAACGGCCTCAGCCGACGAGACAACTCCGCCGCCTCTAACCGTAACGTGGAAGTCGTGTTTACTCCAGAATTCAGGCAACAGCCTCAGGGGAGTCAGAACCTTGCTTCGGAAAAACTCGTTAAACAACTCGACGGGAGTTTTATTGATGAAAACGTTGCCTTTTCCAGGTCTGAAGAAAACTTTTGCCACAGACGTCTTCCGCTTCCCCACGAAGATGACGTCAGCTTTCCTCATTTCCGACCACCCCTCAATAGGAGCGAAAGCTCCTCCAAAGTCAAATATCTTATCACTTTAGCCGAACGGCTGACGGGGTTCACGAGCTTTGCGTCCTCAAACTCGATGGGCTCGCCCGACACAGCGGCAGCTCCTTTCACGACCTTAAGCCGTCTCATGGCTTCTCTGCCGGATGCTTTCTTCCTCGGAAGCATCCTTATTATCGCGAGACGGAGGATGGCATCGGGCCGTGTCGGATACCATACGGTTATTTTCTTGTGGGAAGTGAACTGCCTCCTTCCCCGAAGCATGGTGTAGTGTTCAAGTATGGCGGATTTGTTCCCCGTTATGACCGCTTTTTCAGCGTTATAGACCGTGACTCTATGGCCTTTCAGAAGCAGTTTGGCCACGTAGGAAGCGAGACGGCCCATCCTGTATCCTTCAGCGTTCACCACATAGTTCTTTTCAGCCAATAATCTTCACCCCCGACCCGGAGCCAAATTCTTTCAGGAAATCCTCTAAAAGAAGCGCCCTTCCACCAGCGGCAACAATCTTCGTCATAGCTGAATTCGAGAAACTGAAAGCCCCGACCGTGAGTTTCTTCGTCAGTACACCGTGTCCCAGAACCTTGCCGGGCACGAAAACAACTTCGTTCTCGTCTGCGTGCCT
>JANWZT010000077.1 GCA_025054515.1 Candidatus Caldarchaeum sp. | reverse complement strand
AGCTTCGGGAGGCGTGTCATCGTGCATAGATTCGAGCGACGGCCTCGCCGAATCACTTCATCTTCTGGCCGAGCTGAATGACGTCGGGTTTGAGGTTGACTCGCTTCCCATCGACCCGTCGGCAGAAAAATACTGCAGGGAGAACAACTTGAGCATGTTTGACGCGGTCTTCTACGGCGGCGAAGAATATGAGCTCGTGTTCACCGTGAAAAAAGGCTGGGAAAACATCGTCGAACAGGCTTTGAAAAAAGTTGGAGGCCGTTTGATACGTCTGGGCCGTGCCACGAAAGAACCTTCGATAATATTCCGTCAAGGTGAAGAAATTGTCCGAGTTGAGCGGAGGGGCTGGCAGCATTTTCAACGCCTTCCATAAAACCGCTCCACAAGCAGGAGCGAGGCGATGGTTTTGGCGTCGACGATCTCGCCCTTTCTTATCATTTCAACAGCGTCGTCAAACTGGACTAAGTGGGTTTTGATTTTTTCGTCCGCTTCCGGCGAAGGCTTGCTTGCTTCGAGTCCTTCCGCCACAAAAACATGCAACAACTCGGTCGAGTAACCCGGAGCCAAGTAGAACTGGGCGACTTTCCTCAAAGTTCGGGCCCTGTAACCCGTTTCCTCTTCGAGCTCCCGTGCCGCGCAGCTTTCGGGCGATTCGTCTTCAAGCGTTCCCGCGGGAATTTCATAAAGCTCCCTGTTCGCCGCAATCCTAAACTGTTCAATCAGCAAAACTTTGTCCCCGCCGTCGAACAAGGGGACTATGGCTACCGCGCCCGGGTGGACGACGATTTCCCGCAGAATTTCCTGCCCGTCATCCTCCAACACAACCCGCTTGACGTCAAACAGCACGCCAGAAAAAACTTCTTCAGACTTTTTCACAACAAGCATGACTGCACCATTTTCCGTGTGCATTTAACGTTTAAATTTAGGCCTACCCTAAATTAGTCGATGCCAAAGACCGTGTTAAACACCGTCGAAGTAAACTACCTAAAAGAAATCTACCGCGCATGGGAGAAAAACATTCAGCCAACCACGGGGTATTTGGCGGATTTGTTTTCGGTCAAGCCTCCGTCGGCCTTCGATGTCTTAAACAGGCTCGCCGAGAAAAAAATGCTTGAGAGGACGGGATGGGGGAAATTTGTCCTCACCGCCCGCGGCATGGCGACAGTTTCCAAAATCATCCACAACCATCGAATCCTCGAAACCTACTTCTACAAAGAGTTGGGCCTCGACCTTTCCGAAGCCTGTTTGCAGGCAGCCAGAATAGACCAGCAAGTCGGCGAATCTCTGGTCAAGAGGATGTGTGAAAAGCTCAACTTTCCAACCACATGCATCCACGGGAACGAGGTGAAACATCGGGGATGCAGAAACGAATAGCATTAGTCGTCGCGGCGGCGTTGGTCGCTGCGGCGGTCATCGGCTCAGCCGCTCTGGTTTCGGTACCGGCTCAGACACCGAAGGCGCAGGTAGTGGCCGTTACATGGGGGCTCCTCGGCGAAATAGCTCACAGGCTCACGGACGGCCAAGTCGAAGTTTTCCAGATTCTTCCGCCCAACGTCGAGCTCCATCACTGGGAGCCGACGCCCGACGTAGTCCAAACCGTGAAAGATGCCTCCGTTTTGCTCTGGACGCATGAAGACCTCGACGGATGGGGAGTGAAAATCGCCGCGGCCGCAGGTGTCCAAGGGTATAGGGTCGCTTCGAACATCAAATTTTTGGAAGGCGGTCATCACCATCATCACGCGCAAGCTGTTGACCCGCATTTCTGGCACGACCCGAAGAACGTGGCGATAGTGGTGAACAACATCGCCAAAGCCCTCGTCAATACATTCCCCGACAAACGAGACTTGATAGAAAGAAACAAAGCCGCCTTGTTGGCCGAGCTGGAGCAACTCGACCGGGAAATCGCTTCAAAACTCGCACCACACAGAGGAAAAACGTTTGTAACCCAGCACGATGCCTTCCGCTATCTCGCAAACGCCTACGGCCTCGAATATTTCGCAGTCTTCACGGTCCACGAAGAAGAGCCCTCCGCTGCCCATCTCGCCGAAGTCTACGAAATCATCGACAAAAACAAAATCAAAACCATCTTCGCCGAAGACGAAAAAGTTTCCCCGCTGTTGTCGGTCATCGCCAAGGACAGAGGCCTTAGAATCGGCATGCTATACACCGGCGAAAACATTCTTTCCGACGGATATAAAAGAGGCCAAGGCTACTTTGACATGATGAGGAAAAACGTTGACGCACTCGTCAAATCGTTCACGGAATGATGTGGTAATCCAGCTGGAGAATGTCACCGTCTCCTACACTAGAGATTCCCCTGTTTTAAAAGGCGTCAACCTCAAAATCTTTGACGGTGAAAGAGTTTTCATCATCGGCCCCAACGGCGGCGGAAAAACCACGCTCCTGAAAACCATTCTCGGCTCGGTGAAGCCGGTAAACGGCGTCGTCAAGCTCTTCAACACGGAGCTGCCGAAGTTTAGGGAATGGTGGAAAATCGGATACGTTCCGCAGAACGTGACTCAGCTTTTCGAGGCCATCCCGCTGAGCGTGGAAGAGTTGCTGTATTCCGGCTCCGTCAAGGGCAAAAGTATGAAGCCGTCCGAGGCGTTGTCCCTCGTTGGGGTGGAGGACATAGATGAGATAATGAAGAAGCGGGTGGCAAACCTGTCTGGCGGCAACCTACAAAAGGCCATGCTCGCTCTCGCATTAATCAACAGACCCAAACTACTTCTTCTTGACGAGCCTACCGTGTTCGTAGACCAGACAGGCATAGACGCGTTCATGCATATACTCAACAAGCTGAGACGTGAATGGGGGCTGACGATGCTGATAGCAACCCACGACGTCGCTGCCATATCCACCTTCGCCTCGAGAGTTATCTGCATAAACCGCTCATCATTATATGACGGCGACATCAACACGCTCATATCGTCCGAACAACTTTGCAACATCTACGGGTTCCATGTCTACAGCCTGAGACATGGCCACCGCTGGTCTGAAACATGATGGAAATTCTACAACTTCCATTCATGCAAAGAGCCTTGGTGGCCGGCGTCCTCGCGGGATTCTTACTACCGCTCGTCGGAAACTACATCGTGCCGAAGAAGCTATCAAACCTCGGCGACGCCTCATCACACGTGGCTTTCGCAACGATAGGCCTGACCGCTCTGTTCGGTTTTGTTACCGACTTGGTCGTATACGCCGTCCCGGCCGTCGCTATATACGCCGTCCTCGTCCTCATCAACCGTCTCAAAATCCCCGGAGATCAAGCGCTCGCAATCCTTCTCGCGGTCGGAGCATCCATAGCATCGTTGAGCCTGTCCTTCGGCGCACGTGTCAACCTCACCGCTGTACTCTTCGGCAGCGTTCTCTTCGTCACCAACGAAGACATCATCGCAGCAGCGGCGGTGGCTGCAGTAACGGGCGTTTTCGTATTCGTCAACTTCGGAAAAACAATCCTCTACACCGTCAACGAAGAACTCGCTCGGGTCAAAGGCGTCAAAATAGGCTACTACCAGTTCTTCTTCGCCATCGTCGCGGGGCTTTCGATCGTCTCCGGCATCAAAGTCGCCGGCGTTCTTCTTGTAACCGCGTTGGTCGCGATACCCACCGCCGCTTCATCCCTGATATCGAATTCCTTCAAAAAAGCTGTAATTGCGTCGATCATTTTCGGAATATCATCGACGACTTTAGGAATAATAACATCGTACTATCTGGGAATAACCCCGGGAGCGGCTTCAGTCATCTTCCTCATAATAATTCTCGTCGTTTCAGCGCTTCTATGGAAGCTGAAGGTAAGGATTTAAAATCTCGGGCCGCAACTATGTCGTGAGCTTCGTACCTCTGCGAGCACCACCTAGAATCAAAGTCCTCGAGGCGTTGGGGGCTGTTGCAGGGAAAAGGGTGAAAATAAAGGACGAAAAAAATTGTTATGTTGATGCTTCGGAGGGCCCGAGAACCTACAGAGTTTTCGTCGACCTGTCCAACCAAATAGCTCAAAGCGACGACAACGGCACAGTTTTCCGCGACTACGTCGGATATCCCATCATCGCATTTCTTATGGCTTTGGGCAAAATAAGTTACAACGAAAAAATCGCCAACCATATCGCAGCGATTAAATGGCGTTCTTTAAACGAACAATACAAAAGCTATGCCAAGGTCGAGTCCGTTATAAAGAAATTGCTATCTCAACACGGAATAAAGCCAGAGGAGGTTGACGAATTCGTCGCAAAAGTTCTGCAAGAAGTCGAACAACTTGGGCTACGGAAGCAGGTTATTTGACCACAAGAACAGAGCAAGGCGCGTGTGAAACCACGCCGCTGGCCACGCTTCCGACAACGAGTTTTCGGAAACCGCTCAAACCCCTCGTTCCCGTCACGATCAAATCGACCTCATTCCTCGAGGCGTAATCAGTTATCGCCTCGACCACTGAAGGAGCCTTTTCGACAATTTCGCCAACTGCTTTCACGCCGGCTTTCTCTGCCATCCGTAAGACCTCGTCAACATATTTCGTCCCTTCGTTCCGAGCGTCTTCAAAAAACTGCTTCAATGCAGCAGGCGGAACTCCCGCCGCAGCGAAAAGATAGGGAGGCTGCTGAACTACGTGAATCACAAATAGATTGGCTCCGACGCTCATGCACAAATCTACGGCGACCTTAGCGGCCTTCCGACTGTATTCAGAACCGTCCACGGCAACCAAAATCCGTTTGTACACGGTAATGATTCACGAAGCTCGTATCTTTTAAACCATATCTACCAATACAGCCTAAAACAAGGCGCGGAGACTCCCGGATTTCAAACGTCATACACACACATTGTTGTCGCCAAAAACAGCATAAAAAACAAATATGTTAATTTAATCCCGTAAAACTATGAATATTTTGGACACGGTAATGGACGCTGCCGAATCCCTGTTGAGGGCCGTTTACACGAACCCGCTCGTCGCGGTCGTGATTTCGGGGTTGGCGGCGTTCGTTATTACCATATTCATAATGGCATCACGTCAAAAGAACGTTCTTGAGACAGAAGAACCTCGCGCTGAGGTGTCCGAAACCTCTGTAACCCCGGAGCCTGAAACGGTTGATTCTTACCAGGTCGATGAATACGTGTCGGTAAAGATTGTCAAAGATGGCGACCGCTATAGATATTTGGTGCAGGAGCCCAACCTCACCGAATCAGACCTGCAAGCTTTGAGAAAAATTGAACATCAGTATGTAAGCAAAGGTACGGACCCTCTAAAGATTTTGTCAGAATTGAAGTTTCCGGAGGATAGGGAGAAAGTTCTTCGGTACTTTGTTTATAAGAATCTCAAGGGAGGTTGGAAAATGGAGCCGCTCCTTAGGGATGAAGGCCTTGAGGACATTACGGTCACGAAGCCGGGGCCTGCCTACGTGATACATCGGAGACATCCCGACCTGGGATGGATAGAGACGAACATCGAGTTCACGTCGGAGGAACTTGACAGACAGGCCCGTCTTTTGGCGGAAAGAAACGGGGCGGAGCTTAGCATCGCGAAGCCAGCCGCTGAAATCATGACGCATGAGGGGGACAGAATTGCTTTAACCTATGCCGGGGAGCTAACTCCGGGAACGAGCACCATAACGATAAGAAAATTCCCTCGTCAACCCTACACCATATTAGACCTCATCAACAAAAAAACTATAACAATACCCACGGCAGCCTATCTTTGGACTTTCCTCGAAAACAAAAAATTCATAATCGTCGCCGGAGCAACTGGAAGCGGAAAAACAACACTTCTCGCCTCCCTTCTTCAACTACTTCCCTCAAACTCAAAGATACTCACGCTCGAGGACTACCATCCGGAGATCAACCTCACGTGGCACCGTAACTGGCACAGGTTTGTCACCCGACGCACCTTGGGAGAAACAGCCTACACTCTCGCCGACATCCTACGACTGAGCTTGAGGCACAGGCCTGACTATACGGTCGTGGGTGAAGTTCGCGGGCCTGAGGCGAGGGTCATGTTTTC
>JANWZT010000076.1 GCA_025054515.1 Candidatus Caldarchaeum sp. | reverse complement strand
CCTACGGACCACGATTCTATCTGTTTTCAGCCGCCGCAGATGATACCGGACACGATGTTGCGAAAGCTTCGTTCTTCTGCTGATTTCCGCGACCGAAAGCTCGCCCTTCTCCAAAGCTTCCACGATGACCGAACGGGCCTTCAAACCACGGCGAACGTTCTTCACGGTCGTCAAATAAGCCCGCGGGTTGATCATGGCTCATCCGATAGGAAGGCTTCGAGCCGCGTTTGGACGGTTTTGTCGACGGGTTTTTTGGATGGTGTGAAGAGGTCGACGACGTTTTCGACGGCGGATAGTGTTCTTTCGATGAGATATGGGTTGCGGAGATGGTTTTCAGCCATCTGTTTGGCGAGGTCGATGTATTTTTCGACGTTTCCGCGGAAGACGGTGAGAGTAAGGTCGAGCTGGCAGTTGGGGCATTTGCCCGTGAGCGGTAGGCGGCGGAACTTCCGGTTACATTTTTTGCATCTAAAGGACTGTATCATGAAGGCTTTGACGTTTCCGATGATGTCTGGGAGGATGTGGGATGAGACGATGTTGTCGACGAGGCCGGCGTCCCGGACTGCGGCGATGTTCTGCATCAGCTCGAGCTGGCCTCCTATCTTCTCCATCATGGTTTCGAGGGATTTGTACGCGGATACTATTCCCGGAACTGCGATGTCCGTCTGCGGATGGGTGTACATGGCCCCTGTTCCTTCCGTGCCCGCCGCCAAGTCGTCGCCCAAAATCCTGACGAAGTTCCTGCATTCAGCTATCTTCGCCCCCTCCGACGCCATGGCGTAGAACTCGTTGGGAATCATATCCCATACGTCGACGTTGTGGGCCTGCTCATCAACCTCTTCGGGATAGACTATCCGCGTGATCAAGAGCGGTGTATCCATTTTGCCGCCGATTCGGTCGGGGATGTAGAGACGGGAAAAATTCATCAAAACGTCGGCAAGTAGCATCACGCTGTCTTCGTCTCCGTCGCAGTCCCTTCTTTTCGCGGCATGTAGCACAGGGTGGGCGAAGTTAACTTCGGCGTCGACGAAACCGATGATCCGGGCCACGACGGCGACGTAGGTATGCGGTGAAAGGCCTACCACGATTTGGCCGACGAGGTCTTCGACGGTTTTGAGGTTGTAGAGCTTCTGCATGCCGGCGTGAAGGAGGAGGTCGTCGATGTACCGCGAAACTTTAAGCAGGTGTTCGGCGGCTTTCCGGCTTACGACGATGTCCTGAGGCATCAATTCGATGGTCTGCTCCGTGGAAACGATTGGGTCGCCTTTGACGTCGTGGAAGTATCCCAGCTGCCGGAGCTTTTCGACGCAGACGTTTATCTGCCGCGGCTTGAAATGGGTGAGCGGTGCGTTCGTCACGTCAAACCGTATTGTCCCGTCCTTGTAGACGAATAGGCCGTGCTTGGCCCGGAGAACGCCTTTCAGAAAGGCTTCGGGAACTTTCGCACGGCTCGTCAACCCTTTTACGCCGCTGACCCGGCTCGGGGCGGCCTCGCCGATTTTCTGCAAAGCCGACGCCAGCTCTTGGCGGAGGTCTATGCGTTGGACAGCCGAATAACCGACTTCGGCTCCGCATTTGTCGCATTCTTCGACGAAGACGGAGAAAGTTTTGCGGCATTTTCTACACGTGCCATGCAGGACCGTGGCCGTTCCGCAGTTTTCGCAAAACTCCCTCCAGCCGACCGCACCGCATCCGGGACATCGTCTCACCGCAACCTCGACCGCGACCACGCCCGTTCTTTCCGCCGCATCGACTACGTTCCTCGTCGCACCACCCGCCAATCCGACGGGAAACAGAAAATTCACCGCAGGGCTTGTCCGTCGGGCACCGGCCTTCTCGGGACGGCCCATCCGAGCCGTCAAACTCGAGCCACGTTTATCCCTCACATCGATCCCTGAAACACGCCGGAGAAAACTCAGAACATCTTCCCCATCTTCGGGAGAAATTCCCGGCTTCAGCAACGCCGACAAAACCAAATAATCGTCATCGTTCAGGATGATGTTTCCTCTATGCTGGTGTTCGACGAGGAGCATTTCGAGGGTTTTCTTGACGTCGACGTCATGGGGGAGGATGTGTTTTCCATGCACGGCCTCTGACCGGCCGGCAATCCATCGGGCGAGAAGCGAAGCCTGCTCGGCTGAAATATTTGTCCAGAAATGGAGATAACGTGGATGAAGGGGGACGCCGGCGTTCCGGCTCAAAGCCAACGCTTCTTCCGCCGACGGCTTGACCGTGAAAGGCCTTTCGACGAACAGCTTCAGCCTCGTCTCCGGCACCTGTGTCTTCGCAGCGATTTCCTTCAACCCCGTTTCAGCGATTTTCGCCGCCAAATCGTTCCGCCACCATTCTTCACAGTAGCCCGCCGGCCTAAGCCCGACGTTGTTTTCCACACAATCCCCGACAGAAACCAAGATGTCGCCGAGAAACAGAATCTCCGCGATTTCATCCGCCACCCTACGGTAAACCTCTTCGGAAACAACCTTCACCACATCGCCGTTCCTGGTCTTAACCACCGGCGGCTCAATCACGTCAACGGGCGTGACTATTCCGCCTTTTCCAGGAAAATCCGTTTTGAGCTGTGTCCCCGTAACGATGTATCCTTTGAGAATTTTCATCGTGAGCGGATGAATTCCGTAGGCGGCCATCCCCGTAGCGAAAGCTCGTCCATACCTGATGCGGAACCCTCCGAATTTCTCCGACAGCGACAGAACGGGTCGTCCACCGATGACTTCCAGCGTTTTGTCTTCATCTTCGTCGCCACGGGATACGCCGGCGTCAGCCAGCTCTTCGACCCAATCCCATCCAGACATCCCCATCGACCGGACGATCTTCAAAACCTTCTTCGCCCTCCCCACGATGCCGTCGTTGACAACACGCAACGCCCCGCCGCGGAGAAAATTGGTCTCGACACGGTCGAGGTCTCGGAAAGACGGGACGGGGATTTCATCGGTGGCGACACCGTTTATCTCCACGGGGGTCATGCGGTACGCGTAGGCGATGAGCTTGTCGGGAACATCGTACTGAAACCGGCCCACATGCCGCACGTATGTCCGAAGCTCTTCGACAAACCTCTTCACCTCTTCCTCCCGGGCCTTGAACCTGTCAAGGCCGAAAAGCCTTCTCACGTAGTCGGCGAGGACGACGACGGTGGCCAGCTCCGTTCCTCCCGCAGCCCTTATCGGCCCCGCAAAATAAACCGCAAGATATCTTGACCCGTCGTCGTTTTCCTTGATGCGGACGTGTGATATTCCCTCGGAGGGGGCGGCCGTGATGCATGGCGGCGTCAACACCGCCAGCGAAGTGCAGACCGCTTGATGGATAACCTCCTCTTCGGATGCGGCGCCGACGTTGGCGTAGACGATTTCTTCGCAGAGTTTGAAGGCAAGCTCGATGCCGGATAGCTTCTTCTTCAGCTCCCGGATTTTCTCCGAAATCGCTTTGGGCCCGACCAACAGTTCAACTCTTTCCTCCATCCTGTCCGCAAAAACTGGCTCCACGACGGGAAGAGGCGAGTTGGTCCGCCGGCGAAACTCCGAAGCAACTTCGTAAACTTTGTTCACTTCACGGAGAAGGCCCGCCCGATATTCATCGAGCTCAGGGTTCAAACCATTCCGACAACAACCCGAAAGCATATAAAAGCTTACCCAACCGCGGCCAAACATTATTTCTTGTTCCTCGTTCTACCGGAAACCTCTATCGGCAAAGTCTTCGAAAGATTTTTCAAAGCCTTCAAAACCGTGGGCCTGCTGACGTTCAACAACTCGGCAAGCTGCTTCGTCGACAAAGGCCCCTTCAAACTCATCAACCGCAGAACCTCTGACTCTATGAAACTCGACGTCCGCGAGAAGGAGACTTTGGTGAAATCGGCCATCCATTCATCGACTCGGAAGACTATTCCGGAGCGGCCGCACGTTTCACGCATCCTGGTGATCCCGGTTCCCAGCTCTTCGACCAGCCCAACCCGATACATCAAATCAGCCAAAACAGGGTTACACGGCTTCGCCTTTTTCCAGCCGCTTCCTCAGCTGTTCAACATCCACGCCTTTATATATTTACGGATAGTTTATAAACATTTACAAATTCTTTACAAAAATCACACGACACCCGTCCCCGGAACCGCCGACAAATTCCTGTTTTTGATGAATTCGTCGAAAGGCTCGCCGATGACGATTCCCCTTTCGGGCTCGATGTTGAAAACATACATCGTCGAATCCATCGAGCTCCACCGCATCTTCCGCACGTAGATGGTCCGGACAAGAGTTCCACCCAGCTGCCGGACACCGAGAACAATCACACCAGACGCGAGAAACTCTTCGAGCATGAACCGGCTCATCCGCTTCGAGCCCGTGGGAATGTCCGTCGTCATCAACGTGGTTACGCCGAACCTTTCCTCGATCATGGTGATGATTTCGCGGAGGTATTCGCGGACGTAGAACTCGTCCTTCGCCCCCTGCGCAAGGGCTGAAACGGGGTCGAGAACAAGCCGGGTAAACCTTCTTCCACGCGTGGCGTTGAATATCGCGTCGACGAAAGCCCTGCTTTCCTTCCCGTATTTCCGGGCTTCCGCCGCATACAGCCGGAGCTCCAACGGGATGAACCGGCCCGTCTCCATATAGGCCCAGAAGTTCCATCCAAGCGATTCCGCACCCCTGAGAACGCCTTCGATTCTTTCGTCAATCGTGACGTAGACGCATGTTTCGTTGTGGGTCAAGCCGTTCAGGAGAAACTGGAGCGAAAGAATGGTTTTTCCAACGCCTGTTTCGCCGGTGACGAGATAGGTTCTTCCACGGATGAAGCCGCCGCCCAGCATTTTGTCCAGCTTCGGGTTGCCCGTCGAAAGCCTCGCGTCAGCGTCAACGGCCATGCCATCAACATTTCAAAGCACCATATATAGACGCGTGTTTTGAAATAGTTCGAGCCACGTTCTACGGGTCGGTGAAAAACTAACGGCTGACCTGCGGCGGCGGTGATACTTCCCGTGAAGGGGTCAGTATCCAAACGTCTTCGGCGACTTCGGATGAACCCATACAGAATACAGCGCTCTGACAACCCGCCCCGGAAAAAGCTCGGGCCGAACCTCCTTCAAACGCTCCAGCTTCTTCACCAAAAGGATGATGTGACGGCTTCTCAGCCGTGTCTTCTCCAGCCAACAAAACCCCATCGACCACACAATAGATGTCGAGCATGATTTCATTAACGACGAGCGACGCAAGCTTGACATCCACACCCATCTTCCTCAACAGACCCAGCCGTCGTCTCGACAAACCGCATCGAAGACTTCATCCCCCTTTCGAGCTTCCGGGTCCGCTTATTCAACCCGCTCAACGCTTCCTCCGTCTTGGTTTGACGCTCCTCCAAACGTTCCATCGCTTCCTCAACCCCTGTTTGACGTTCCTGTAACCGGGTTACCGCCTCTTCCACCTTGAACTGCCGTTCTTCCAGCTTGGCCATGGCTTCTTCTGATGTCCTCGAGACCGATCAACCCGGCTACCGCGTATCTGAATTCCTCATTCTCCCTCAGCAGCCGGAAAATCTCGCCCTCGACGTCAGCCTACGGACCCAAACACCCTACGACGAACCAAGAAATTAAAACACCGAAAAGCCAAACCTAACCGATGAGAAATCAGATTTTCAAGGCCTTCTCAGAGCATCACCGATGTCGGGTCGGTATTCGATTGTCCCCTCCCGCGGGTCTATCAAGCTTCGGAACTCTGCCGGGTTGCTCACCGTTCGAACCAGAGCGAAAACCACAATTTCGGCATCCGGATAACCGTCGAGAATCCGCCACGCAGACCCCAACGCCGTGTGACCACGTGTGATGAAATCATCTACCAACACAACCCTCTGCACAGCAGTCAACTTCGTAACCAAGTCTAAACTTTGGTAATGTTCGAAAGGCGTTGGCCTTTCCTCTGGACTGCTACGCGAGGAGGCCCGCAGCGATTTTCCCCTCAATAGCAACTTGTATGTTTTTCCTAAACGGTTTCTCTCAAGGGATTTACAGATTTCCTTAGCGACCCACAAGTCTCCTTCCCGCATCACGTTACTACGCGGAATCGGTACAAGCACGGCATCGGGGTCAAAGAAACCTCGAAAAGGCAGCTGGTTTAACCTTTTGGCCATATGTTCGACGTAGTA
>JANWZT010000075.1 GCA_025054515.1 Candidatus Caldarchaeum sp. | reverse complement strand
AGGCGGTGTGTTTGGGCTGATAGGCCCCAACGGAGCTGGAAAGACGACTTTTTTCAGAACGGTGGCCACACTTCTCAAACCCAGCCGCGGAACCGTGAAAGTCTTCGGCAGAGACGTAGTAGCCGAATCGGATGAAGTGAGAAAACTCATCTCATACTTGCCGGAGGAATCGGGCGTCTACCGGCATCTATCTGGATACGACTTCCTACGCATGGTAAAGAATCTCTACGGCGTCGACTCCAATTCGTTTGAAAAAGGAGTTGCTGTTTCAGGGCTCGGTGAAGCCGTCAAAAGGAAGATGGGCGAATACAGCAAAGGAATGAGACGGCGTATACTGCTTGCGGCCTGTTTGATGGTAAGCCCGCGGCTGGCGATCCTCGACGAACCCACCGCAGGCCTCGACGTCGAACACGCCGTCTACGTCCGGAAAATCATCAAAGAATACGCCGCCACAGGGACATCATTTCTCGTCTCCAGCCACAACATGCTCGAAGTCGAATACCTCTGCGACAACGTAGCACTCATAAACAAAGGACAGATAATCGAGCAGGGAAAACCGAAACAGCTACTCACTAAATACGGTGTCGAAAACCTCGAAGAACTTTTCGTCAAGAAAATCGGTGAAACCAGATGAAGACATTTGTCCTCGTGCGGAAAGAGCTGAAAGAGCTTCTCAGCGAAAAGACCATCGTCATCGGAGTGGTTTTGTTGCCGCTCGTTCTCTTCCCATTTCTCGGCATCACCTTCTCTCTGGTGGGCGAATCGACCCAGGAAAGAGAATCAGGGATATCGATGGTCGTGGTCGACATCGACCGGGGCAAATATGCTACGCTTTTCATCCAAGCTCTTGAAAAAGCCGGTTTCCGAGTCAACGTAGTCCACGAAGAAGCCGATGACGTCCGTGAATTTGTCATAAAATCTGGCTCCGAAGTCGTGTTGATAATTCATCAAGGATTTACACGTAACCTATCGGATGGAAAACCCGCCGCCGTCGATGTCTATGTCTACGTGACGACAGTTTCATTCAACTTCTACGACCAAATCTCCTCAATCACTGGACGCGTTGCAGCCGCCAACACCATGCTCGGAGAAGCTCTTGCATCGGAATCGTTCGTTCAGCTATCGTTCTACAAAGACCCGGTAAAAATCACGGGAGGATTCGTCTACCGAGACAGAATAGTTTCATCGGATGACGCGGCATCCCTTTTCCAAAGCTTTTTCGCGACCAGCTTCTTTGTTCCGCTGGTTTTGTTCATAGTCGTGGCAACTTCGGGAACTATCGCCGCCACGAGCATAGGTCTCGAAAAGGAGGCAAAAACCCTTGAAATGCTGTTGACGATGCCCATCAGTCGGTCGAGCATCCTAACCGCCAAGCTCCTCGGCTCGACGGCGATAGCGTTGATGGGTACGGCGTCGATGATCTTCGGTTTGACGTTTTACATCTCGAACCTGCCGATTCCGGCGGCCCCGACTCCGGGGTTGATGCTTCAGTTTTCACCCGTTACGATGGCTTTGCTCGGCCTACTACTTTTCGTCAGCCTGGTCGCCACCCTCGGCCTCGGTATTCTGGCCGGTGTTTTGGCCGGCGATGTAAGAGGCGGACAACAGCTGGCCGGCCTACTCCAAATGCCGCTGATATTTCCACCTATGTTGCTGCTGTTGTTTGTAGATTTTTCAGCCCTTCCGCAACCGGTTTCTTTCATTTTGCTTTTGAACCCGTTCACCCATTTGATGCTCGCTCTCCAAGCCCTAAACGCCGGCGACTACGCCACTTATTTCCTCCACCTCGCGGGCATGGCTGTTTTCATGACAGCTACTTTACTGCTGGCGTCGACGTTGTTTAAGGGAGAGAGGTTGCTCACGATGCGGCTCAAAATCTCCAGAAAAACCCAGACAGTTTAAACCACGGCTTCAGCTGTTTTGACGGTCTTCCTTCTTTCGGCAGCGGCCTTGACAAACCCGAGATACGCGGGCTCTGGCCTGTTGGGCCTCGACAGGTATTCGGGATGGAACTGAGTGGCGAGAAAGAACCTATTCTTCGGGTATTCGATGATTTCAACCCGGTCTCCTTCCGGCGAAAAGCCTGAGAAGACGAGTCCATTTTTCTGTAGGATGCCCCAGTATTCTGGGTTTACTTCGTAGCGGTGTCGGTGTCTCTGCCTTATTTCGCTGGTGCCGTACAGGCTGTGTGCCAAAGTGTTTTCAACGACTTTGACTGTTTGTGCTCCCAACCTCATCGTTCCGCCGAGTTCTTTGAGATGTCTTTGCTCGGGCATCAGGTCGATGACGGGATGCGGCGTCGAGGGGTTGAGCTCGGTCGAGTTGGCTCCATGGAGACCGCAGACGTTCCTTGCAAACTCCACCACCGAAAGCTGAAGACCGAAGCAGATGCCGAGAAACGGGATGTCGTTTTCCCTGCTGAACCTTATGCATTCAACCATCCCTTCAGTTCCTCTTTTGCCGAAACCGCCCGGAACAAGAACGCCGTCAAATTTTCGCAGCTCATCGACGTCGCGAACTTTCTGCTCAAAGTCTTCGGTGCTTATCCATTCAATATCAACCCGGGCCCCCACGTTCACTCCCGCATGGTACAAAGCCTCTTTGATGCTGACGTACGAGTCGGCGAGCTTGGTGTATTTCCCGCACACAGCTATCTTAACTGGGAAACGTGCGTTCTCATACATCGAAACCACTTTATGCCATGAAGACCAGTCGGGCGGAGAAGGGTTCAACTTCAGCCTGTCAACGATGAAATCCCCCATCCCCTGCTCCTCAAGAATTACGGGAACTTTGTAAACGCATTCGACGTCGTAGGAGCAGAACACTGCTTTGTCGGTGATTGTGCCGAATAGGGCGATTTTGCGGCGGGCTTCTGCGTCGATGGGCTGGTCGCTTCTCGCGACGATGACGTCGGGCTGTATGCCGAGACCCCGCAAAGCGTTGACGCTGTGCTGCAGAGACTTTGTCTTGAACTCCCCGGTAGCCTTGAGCGTCAGAACAAGAGCGACGTGCGCAAACAAAGTATTTTCCACGCCCTCCTCAAGCCTCATCTGACGAATTGCTTCAAGGAAAGGCTGGCCTTCTATGTCCCCAACAGTCCCGCCGACTTCAACGATGAGAACCTCAACGTCCTTAGAGGCCAAACGAATCCGTCTCTTAATCTCATCCGTAACATGAGGAACGATCTGAACGCACTGGCCCAAATAGTCGCCGCGTCTCTCTCTTGCGATCACTTCTGCGTAAATCTGTCCTGTCGTGATGTTGTTAAGCCGGGATGTTTTGATGTCGAGAAAGCGCTCGTACCATCCGAGGTCGAGGTCTGTTTCACCGCCATCGTCAGTCACAAAGACTTCGCCGTGGGAGAAGGGGTTGAGAGTTCCGGCGTCGACGTTTACGTAGGGGTCGATTTTTACGAAACCTACTCTTATTCCGCGGACTGAAAGGATTTTTCCGATGGCCGCCGCGACGGTTCCTTTTCCGACGCTACTAACCACGCCACCGGTTACGAAGACGTACTTCGGCATAAGACTGTTCGACTGGGGAATGATAAAGACCTTTCTCGCTCTACCTGGGATGTCTGCTTGTTTCCGATAGTTTTACGTCAGGGGTGAAGACATATAGCAGTAACGCCAACGCGGCGGCGACGGCGGCGACGTAAATTGAAACGGTTATTCCCGCCGTGAAGGCGGCTTTCTCGGCCGCTGACAGAACTATATCGGTTGCCGACCTTATCTGGTATTCTCGGACCAAGCTGCCGATGGGAAGCCAGAGTACGGCCGCGGCGACGGCGCCGCCCACCAGCCGCAGAAAACTGAGAAGAGAAGTTCCGACGCCGAGCATACCACGTGGAAGAAGCGTTTGGGTCGATATCAGGAACGTAGACACCGTGAAACCCATTCCCAGCCCAACCAATGCAAAGCCGGAAAGAAGCAGATATTCGTTGATTGAAAGAAATGTTAACAGTATCGTTCCGATGAAAAGCGACAACCCACTCACTATGGCCGGCGGTTTTATCGAGCTTTTTACCACGATCCTGGAGCTAACGTTCGCCCCGACGACCCAGCCAAGCACCAGAGGAAGCAACAGCAGACCCGACAAAGTCGCGGAATAGGCCGGCACGAGCTGAAGGTAGAGCGGCATGTAGGCGATGATGCCGAAGAAGATGAACCCCGCCAAAAGGTTTCCGATAAACCCTGTTCGGAGAGTTTTCTCCTTGAACAGGGTGAACGGTATCAGAGGTGATTCTGTTTTTCTTTCGTTGACTAAAAACAATCCGAGAAACGCGCCCGAAAACAGGATGAGGACGGATGAGGAGGCGCCGAGGTTCTGGAATTCCGTCAAGAAAAGCAGCAGCGTCGAAACTCCTCCGAGAAAAAGGAGCGAGCCGCGGACATCGAGCTTGGACTCCGATTTCGGAGCCGATCCAAAGCTTTTCAGGGCGACTATAATGGGCAGAAGACCGATGGGAAGGTTTATCAGAAATATCCATCTCCAGCCTATGGTATCCACTATCAGCCCGCCCAACGGCGGCCCGACGATGCTCGCGGTGGCCCAGACGCTCGAGGTGTAGCCTGTCGCTTTTGCCCTTTCTTTGAGGGTGAATATCTCGCCTATCAAGGTGAAGGTAATGATAAGCAGAGCACCTGCGCCGAGGCCTTGGATTCCCCGGAAAACGACCAGCTGAACCATGTCGGTGGCCAGACCACAAAGGACGCTGCCTGCGAGAAAAATAACGAGACCAAGTAGGTAAATCGGTTTTCTGCCGTAGATGTCGCTGATTCTTCCCCAGAGCGGGCCCGCCACGGTGGACGTAAGTATGTAGGCCGTGAAAGCCCAGCTGTAAATTTCCAAACCCAGCAAAGATGAAACAATAGACGGCATCGCTATCGCCACGACCGTCGAATCTATGGCTGCGAGAAAAATCCCTACAAGAAGGCCCAACAGCAAAAGCCCGCTCCGACGCGTCGTCATCAAAACCCGCACACAGGGCCGAGCTATAACTATAGTTTTTGAACACGGATATCCTTTATATCGGGCGTGAACGCTTAACGTGGGGATGCCCAAGAAAAAACAAAAAACCACGCGGTCGCTGAACCTCTACCTCGCATTAATTCCAGCCGCCATGTTAGTCGCGTTCATAATTTACTTGGTGGTAACCCCTCCTGCAGCCAATTTGGGAACAACTCAGAACACATCAATCCAACCACCCGCTCGAACCGGGGAATCGGCGAAACCATTTACGCTGAACCTCATCGACGGCAACGGATTGAAAAACGAGAAGCTGAGCTTCAACCCCACGGCTGGGGAAGTCGTGTTGCTCGATTTTGTACATGAATGGTGTCGGTTTTGCCGGGAAATGGCTCCCATAATGGAAAAGCTTCACGACGAATACAGCGGTAAGGGAGTTATTTTCGTCACAGTGGCCGGAGGATACAACACCAACCCTGCGAAAACCGCCGAATTCATACGAAACTACGGACTTAGCTGGCCAGTCGTATACGACTCGAATTTGGATGTCTTCAAAGCCTACGGAGTACAAGGGACACCTACATACTTCCTTATCACAAAGGACGGCAAAATCGCAACCAAGCTGGAAGGCGCACAAACCTACCAAACGCTCGCACAACAACTCGAAATATTGCTCCAGCAGTGACCCCTCCATGAAACTCTTTTACGCAGCAGCCGCCGCGTCGACCGCGGGCATGGTGCTTTCCATTTACCTGACGCTGTTGCCTCCGCCCCAGTTCTGCGAAATCTCAAGCTTTCTTTCATGCGAGACAGTTCTGTCAAGTCCATACGCGTATTTCCTCGGCCTACCCACAGCGGCTTACGGCGTCGTATGGTTTGCTGTCGCTTCATCGGGAGTCCTTTTGGCGGCTGACAGGAAAGCCGTTGCAAAATTCATGACCATTTGGTCTTTCTTCGGGGTGGCCGCTGTCGCTGTCCTCGTCTACGTGGAATTTTTCCTCATAGGTTCTTTGTGTATCTTATGCACCGTGGCCCACGTTCTTGTCTTCGCCGTGATCGCGTTTTACTTCTACGCAAAAAGCCGAACCTAACTTCCAGAGGCCGCGATAATCAAGCTGGCCGCGGCCGAGGCGACGACAAAAAACGACATAACCAGATGAATCAATGACGCTATTTCGATTTCCGCGATGATAAATAGACCCGCCAAACCCTGCAGCAATATCAAAACCAGAAGAAACGAAAGGTCTGA
>JANWZT010000074.1 GCA_025054515.1 Candidatus Caldarchaeum sp. | reverse complement strand
CGGAAAATAAGGCAGCATGCTTTTGAATTTTTCCTGCCCAGTCAGCTCGGCGATTTTCATGCCCACGGCCTCCCAGTTGGAAAGTATGGCGAAGATTTCTTTTTTGAGGCGGCCTTGACGGTAGATTTCATATCCTCTGTAGAATTTTGCCTCAACTCCTAGTTTTGCGAGCGCGTCAAGGAGCAGGTATTCCATGTGTTCAGCGTAAGATTCGTGGCAGCTGAACGGGTCGGGTATCAGCGAAACCGGCTCGAGCAGATGTTTTTCGTATTCTTTGGGGATTTCGGCTGGAACGCTTCGCAGCCCGTCCATGTCGTCGGCGAATTGTATCATCTCCGACCTGTATCCAAGATTTTTTAAGGCTAGGGATACGGCGTAAGCCCTGACCGAGTCGGACAGGCTTCCGATGTGGACAAACCCGGAAGCGGCTATGCCCGCTTCGGTGACTATGTTATCGAGGCTTCGGCCCAGTTTTCTCTCTCTTTCGACGATGTCCCACGCCAGCTTATCCAACCATGTTCCCAGCCCAATCTGTCGCCGTTCACCCATCGCGTCCAGCTGTGCAAACCATTTGTTATACCTTTAAGGCTTTGACGCAGAGCGCTTCGTGGACGAAAAACGGTTTAAAACCGACTTCTCGCAGCCGACGCACTACGCCCCGGTAAAACAGCATACCCCTCCTTATTCCCGGCTGACCGACGTAATGCACAAAGATTCCATCCCGTTTCAAAACCTTCCAGACAAGGCGGTAGAAATCGGATGAATAGAGCTCGCCCGCCGTCTTCACGGTGGGGGGGTCGTGCATCACCGCGTCAAAAACTTCCCCGCATTTCTGGAGGAAGACGACCGCATCCTCTAGAACTGTCTTGATTCCTTCGGCGAAGAGAGGCCTTGACCATGGGTTGAAGGCCGCCATCTTCAACACGTTCAAGTCTTTTTCGACGGTGACGACTTCCGCCGCTCCTTTCGCCATCAAAGCCGAAGCTGTGTATCCGAGGCCCGTGCAGATGTCGAGAACTTTGGCCCCCGAAAGGTCGGGAAACAGCGCCACTTTCGTTTGGGCGTCTTGGAGGGGCGTGATGCCGACTGTGCGGTGCATCCGTATTCCGTTTATCTCTAAGGTGGGGGGAATTCTCAACCCCGGAACGACCAAGCGGTAGAAAGATTTGTCAAACCACGCCAGCTTTCGGAATCTTTCTTCGAATACGTATACGTCTTCCGGTTTGCGTGAAATTTCCGACAAAGTATTCCAACTCACCATCTTTCCGGCAAAGTAAATTCCGTCGGCTGTTGAGCGGAGAGGTTCTGTCGACACGCCGAGGTCGAGGGAAACATCTACCGCTTCGCCGGACAGCAGGTGCCTGGCCTCGTATCCAGATAGGAGCGGTGCGTTGACCGGCTGTAAATCCAGCATCGATGTTTTTATCGTGGGGACACCCGTAAAAACCTGTTGAAAATCGCCGTCATGCTGTCTTTGAATGACGTAGCCGCTGTTAACATTCTCGAAAAGCTTGTGGATAATTTTGGCTTCCAGCAGGAGACGTCCACGGTTTACAGAAAGCAGGGAATCCGTGTTTTCTGCATCGACGGGTCGATGCTCACCGCCGAAGATGAAGTCGCCCAACTGGACGCCGATTTGATTCTCGTCGCTTCAAAACACGTGTCTGAATCGGGGCGGCCGTGCCTTCTCGCGCATTCGACTGGAAACTGGGGAGCTTCGGCCGAATACGGGGGAAAACCTCATAGCTTGTCGATGACGTCGGCGTACGCCATCCATGGAATATTACATACTGCTTTGGATTCTGTCCAATCGATGGGGCTCGACTACATGGAGGTAGGGATGGAAGCCACCCACCACGGCCCATATTCCGACAAACCTCTGATATTCGTCGAGTTAGGATCGTCGCCGCAAGAATGGAAAAACAACAAAATGGCGGAAGCTGTAGCCCAAACAATACACGATTTCTGCTTCAAGCAACCGAAAACATCGCCGGAACCGGCCGCCGGGTTCGGAGGCGGCCACTACGTCCGCGACATTCTCAAACCAGTCTTCGAAAACCGGTACGCCGTCGGACACGTTGCGTCAAAACATCATTTCCCGCTGTCCAAGGAGATGATCTTCCAAGCGTTCAGCAGAACATCCGAAAAACCCCGCACGGCTCTGATAGACTGGGACGGGCTGAAATCTGACCACCGAAGCCAACTCGTCGGCTATCTTGCGGAAATGGGCTTTGAATTGGTTAAGGTTTAGAACCCGAGTGTTTATATACCGATGACTACGCCCTATAGCGGGAAGATGCTGCTGCCGGCTGAAATAGAGTCGAAGGTGATGATTCCGTTCTTGAGGGCGATGGTAGCCAAAAAGCTGGTTTACGAAAAGGGTTTCACACAGGAACAGGTTGCCCGCGTTCTGGGAGTAACACAGGCTGCAGTCAGCAACTACCTCCGCGGCGTGCGGGGCGTATCGATTGATTGGGAAAAAAACGACGAGTTGACCCGATGGACTGACGAAGTCGTCGAAGCGGTTTTGAGGAACGAGCCGAAAGAGGAGGTCGCTCGGAAAATAAACGACGCTTTGAAAAACATCCGGCTACTTCGAATTCTCTGCGAATTTCATAAAAAATTAGAGCCCGAAATCGACGTCGACTCCTGCCACGTCTGCGACTAACTGGTCAATAAGTTGTTCACAACCTTCAAAACCTTTTGAATCAGAGTGTCCGCATCATCGGCGAACAGGTAGGTAATGGGCTCGAACCCAACGCCGCCGCCGTGCAACACGGCGTCTGGAAATTTTACCCGCGAGCGGAAAAGATTTGCTAAATCATCGACTACTGTTTCGTCTGTGATAGGTTTTGAATGAGGCTCGATGTAGGCGTGGACGAGCCCTGCTTTTTCGACGGCTTTTCTTACCGCTTCAGAAAATCGGAGGTTGATGGCCGCGCGGATGTTTGGGTTGTGTTTTCGGGCCGTGAGAAGCACCAAGGCGAGATGATGACTTCCCCCAAAAGCGGGTCTGCCCACCGACCTTACTTCGTCGTCGAGCGCGACTATTCTGCCGACGACGCCTGCAACGTCCTCTACGGTGGAAGCGTTTTCAACGCAATATACCACGTTTGTTCCCACTTCGGGAATAAGTTTGCTGAAGGCGCTGATCGACTCCAGTTTTTTGACGATTTTTTCAAGGCTTTTCAAAATTGAAGATCTTTCTTCGTCGGATTCTGTGATGAAGACTCGGCCGATGCAGATTTCGCAGTTTGCGAGCTGAGGATAGGTTTTTCTATGGTAGTCGCAGAAACGGCCTTTCGAGAGCATTTCAAGCCAGAAGCCGTAAAGGATTTCGGTTGCCCTTACGGGGTTGGACACAACTTCGTCAGAGAGAGTGTCGACGAGCAGAGAAGCTTCCCCAGCTCCGACGCCGAGTTGTTCAAGCCTTTCGACAAACCTCTTTTCGTCGACGGCGAGCATCTGGCTAACGGCAGACTGAGTGATTCCGAGGAATTTTGCGATGGATGTTTGCCCACGGCCCAGCTTTTTGAGCCTGTGGGCGACGAGCCCGCGAACCGCTGGAAGAAACGTCTTCGTCATCATCTCGCATGGGGGGAACATGACATCCATATGTCGCCGAGGTTTATAAGCAACCCGCCCGCGAAACTGCCGAAAATGCTCCGCCACGAGATGGAGTTGCCGCAGTACATCGTAATAGGCCACGACCTCGTGTCCACCATCGTGGAACGCCTCAAAAGCAACCACGCCTTCCGGAAAATTCTTTTGATTACCAGCAAAACGCCCTACAGAGCTTATGGTTCGAAGGTAGTCGAATATGCAGGTTCTTCTCTGGATTTTGAAGTTTTTTACGTGGATGAGGCCGTGGAAGGGTTTGGCAAGCTTGTTGAACATACGCGAAGAAGTGATGCGGTGGTCGGGATCGGAGGCGGAAAGGTTTTGGATGTTTCCAAAGCTTTGGCGGAGGCCGGTGAGAGGCCTTTTTTCAGCGTTCCAACGGTTGCGTCCCACGACGGAATTGCAAGTCCCATGACATCATTTCGACGAAACGGTAGGGCATATTCGAGAAAATCGGTGATGCCGCTGGAAATTTACGCTGACATGGAGGTTATATCGATGGCGCCCAGAAGATACCTTTTGAGCGGATGCGGAGACCTCGTTGCTAAACACAGCGCGGTGAGGGATTGGTGGCTTGCTCACGTCGAAAAAGGAGAATATTACGGAAGGTATGCGGCCCATCTCGCGAACCTCAGCGCTTCAGTGATTATGAAATCGGCGAAACACATCGTCAACGACTGGCAGGAGGGGGTCCGCACCGTCGTCGAAGCTTTGATCAGCGCCGGTGTCGCGATGGGCGTTGCGGGAAGCAGCAGGCCATGCAGCGGAAGCGAACATCTGATAGCACACGCTTTGGAAACGATGATGGAAAAACCAGCGCTTCATGGGGAAAGATGCGGCGTAGCAACGATATTCACGTCAAAACTACACAAATCCAACTGGGAAAAAGTCCGGAACAGCCTCAAAACAATCGGAGCACCCCACACACTAAACCAGATTGGGGTCGACGCCGACCTCTTCGTGGAAGCTGTCAAAAAAGCGCCCGACCTACGGAAAGAAAGATATACCATCCTTCACAAAACACCGTTAAACAGCCGTCAAATCTACGATGCTCTTCAAGAAACTATGCTGGTTTAAATCACGGCTCACCCCATTATCATCATGAGCTATCGTATCGAATCGGATACTCTGGGTGAGATGAAAGTTCCCGCCGACGCTTTATACGGCGCTCAAACAGCAAGAGCTGTCGATAACTTCCCCATTTCAGGGCTTACTTTTCAGAGGCCGTTCATCCGAGCTCTCGGGCTTATCAAACACGCGGCAGCGGAGACAAATACCGAGCTGGGCCTTCTCGACAAAAAAATCGGCGAAGCGATATCCAAAGCCGCTCTCGAAGTCGCCGATGGACTGCACGACCGACATTTCGTCGTCGACGTCTTCCAGACAGGCTCAGGAACCTCAACAAACATGAACGCCAACGAAGTGATCGCGAACCGGGCCCTCGAAATTCTTGGGCTGAGCAGAGGAGATAAGAAGACGGTGCATCCGAACGACCACGTCAACATGGGTCAGTCAACCAACGACGTCATCCCGACGGCGATCAACGTTTCCGCCGCAGAACAAATAGTTAAGAAGCTGATACCAGCCCTTGAGCTACTTGAGAACGAGCTTGCAAAGAAGGCGTCTGAATTTTCAGAATACGTGAAATCAGGCAGAACGCATTTTCAGGACGCTGTACCCGTTACTTTCGGACAGGAATTTTCGGGTTATGCGACGATGGTGAAGAAAAGCAGGCGACGAATCTTGAACGCGTTGGAAAGCTTGTACGAACTGCCGATAGGTGGTACGGCGGTTGGAACCGGGTTGAATGCACATCCAAAGTTTGGTGAACTGATGGTCCAGAAGCTCAGTAGGCTCACGGGACTGAACTTCCGGGTGGCTGAAAACAGGTTCGAAGCCATGGGAACACGCGACTGCTGCCTCGAAGCATCAGCCGCGCTGAGAAGCACCGCCGTCTCCCTTCTCAAAATCTGCAACGACCTAAGGATTCTTTCATCAGGCCCAAATACTGGAATAGGAGAAATCGAGCTACCTGCTGTCCAGCCCGGGTCTTCAATTATGCCGGGAAAAGTCAACCCCGTCATCGTCGAATCGGCGATGCTCGCGGCCGCCCAAATCATCGGATATGACAGAGCGATTGAGGAAGCTTGCCGTATCGGCGAGCTGGAGCTAAATATGGGGTTCCCGCTCATCGCATACGACCTGCTTCAGTCGATCGAAATACTCGCCAACACTTGTGAAAACCTCGCGCTCAAATGCATAAGGGGAATCACCGTCAACGTCGAAAAAGCGAGAAGAATCGCTGAATCCAGTCCCGCGTTGGTGACGGTTGTTGCACCAAAAATCGGCTACGACAAAGCCGCGAGGATTGCGAAGAAGATGTTAAGCGAAAACAAGACAATTAAGCAAGCTCTCGTGGAAGAGGGCGTGGTAAAACCGGATGAAGTGGACAAACTCATCGACCTCCTGAAAATAACCAAAGGAGGCATCATGGGGAAAGAGTAGGCGTTGGAGAGAATTGTTGGGCCCGCTGGATGCGGTCGAGCTGGCTTAAAACCCGTTCTCTTATTTCTTTCGCTGAAGGAATTTCCGCGACGAT
>JANWZT010000073.1 GCA_025054515.1 Candidatus Caldarchaeum sp. | reverse complement strand
CGCCGGCCCACCAAGACTCCTTGTAGACCAGCTCGTGCGGGGGCACGCCGATGGTTTTGGTCATGAATTCGTGGCAATATTCGGCTGTTTCGCTTTTCCAGTAGATTTTCTTGTCGGGATAGTTGAAAGCATGATGTCCCCCCATTTCGAAAACCGTAAGATGACGGCCGAAGGTCAGCCCGATTTTGTCGAGGTCGACGAGCCTCGCACAAGGCTGGCTGATGACAAGGGGGTTGGCCGGAGGAGGAGCTATACCGTTCGTAACCCAAGGCTGGAAATCAACGATCGAAGCATCCGTCAGATAGAGGTCGGTGCGCCACCGCGCCACAATCGGGTACGGCCTTATCGGGGTATGGCCTTTTTCGGCGAAAAAATCGATAAACGCTTTCCGCGCGTCCCTCACCGACAAAACGACCGATGACAGCTTCTTTTCAAGAAAGCTGTATTCTACACACGGTGATTCGCCGCAGTTATCCCTTTCAGAATCAAGCGTCCAGAAAAATTCACCGCAAACCTTGCACATCTTCCTAAAGAAGGAGTTGGACAGGAAGAAGTCGAGCCGGTACTCGTTAGGGTCGTAGGGCATGATTTCGGCACCGGATATATTCAGGTTAACCTATGTTTAAATATAAACCATTAGTGTGGCGAAACGTTTCTCGAATTCCGGATGGAGACGTAGTAGACCGCCATAGAAAGACACAGCACATATGCCATTAGAAACGGCGGAAGCATCGTCGGCGGGTTTTTGACAACGGGTTCAAAAAGTCTTGCAACCAACACGGGGAGGGAGAGGATCTGCGAGCCCAGTAGCGGAACGACGACCAGAAAAACGGAGGTCATGGAAAAAGGTGACGGCATTTTCTTGACAGAAGTAGACATCAAGAGGGCGAAGAAGGAGCCGAAGACCGATGAAGAGGTTAGAAGCAGGAAATCGAGGTAAACGATGGGGACTGGCCCACTGAATAGATGTACCGCTGTTAACAGACCCGCTGAGAAAACTAATGAGACTATGACGTAGGCCGTCAGAAGAGAGATCACGTAGGTTTTGATTTTGTGAACGGATAGCTGATACAGCCAGATGTTGTTTCTTTCTGAAAGAACCCAGTTGATGGACAGTAGGGCGGGAATTAACGGCGTGTACAGGGTTATGATCGTGATGTATGATGCTTCGATTGTCGCCGTGACGGCGAGGGCTTGGGGGAGGAATGAGTTTACGTATACTAGGAGGAGAAGGACGAAAGCTGTTATCCAGAGGCTTCCGTCCCTCACGAACCGTGTCATGTGTATCTTAAGCGTTAGGACCAGGGGGCCGTCGTCGGCTCCGATTCCGAAAAGTCGGGATAGGCTTTTCGGTGTTTTGATTACGTTGAAGATTTTCTTGGGAGGCTCGGTGAGAACATGAGTGAGGACGGGAGCGAGGCCCATGTACCGGATTTTGCCAGCCATCAGAGCATACGCCGTCGCGAGAAAAGCGATGAACACGGCTCCCGCGGCTGAATTCCATCCACCGCCTAGAAGGCCGAGCACGAGGTTTGCCGGAAGGCTTGCCTGCTTCAACCCGGGAAACCATCCAAGGAACATGTCCAAAAGAGGAAGGAGAACCGAAGCTATCAACGCCCAACCCACCGCCATCACGTATTTCCTATCGAGCCAGTTTCTCGCCATCCCGAGGATATGGCCCAACAGAATGGCTGAAACGATACTGGCCTCGAGCAGGGGTAGCATTTGGACGAGGTTGGCCACGTGTCTTGGATAGGTCAGAAGCGTCACCATCACGGCTGAAGCTGGCATCGCAAACAGGTTGAGGAAGATGAACTGGAAGAGAAAATCCGACAGAAGAAAAGTCCTCGGCTTGACCGTCGACGTGAAAATATATTCCACTTCATAGTTGATGGCGGTTATGCCGCCTTTCATCCCGAGGAAAATTCCGACGGCGAGGATGCTGGAAACAGTCAAGGGCCTCAAAGCTGTGACGAAATCATCGAGCAAAGCGCCGACGGCGATCCCGTAAAAGCGGAGAGCAATCGAAACAAACCCGACGACGAAAAGCCAGAGGAAGTAGAACAACACCGGCGAAAGCTTGCCGAAAAACGTCTTTCCAGAAGCGCCGACATAATGCTTCACCTTGACGCGGAAAATTTCAACTATCAATTTTTCTTATCCGCCTCCGAGAAACCATTTCGATGAATATTTCTTCGAGACTTTTTCCTCCGTTGTATCTTTTTAGCTCGTAGAGAGGAGATGACTGCAAAAGCGTTCCTTCCGCTATGACTGATGCGTAGTTGCATATTTTTTCAGCGGAGTCGAGGAGATGGGTCGAAATCAAAACTGCTCCACCGCGTTCGACGGTGATGTTGATGAAGTCTTTCGTTGTTTTCTGTGCTTCGGGGTCGAGGCCGTTGAAAGGCTCGTCCATGATCAAGATCGGCGGCTCGCCGACAAGAGAAGCCGACACGGCAACCCTCTGCCTCACACCTTTGGACAACTCGTAAATCAATCGATCTGAAACATCCACCAAACCAAAAGCATCCATCAGATGGGAAACATCGCGACGAACCCTCTCGGCGTCCAACCCCTTCAACTTCGCGGAAAAAATCAAAAACTCTTCGACCGTCAAATATTCCGGGAGAGAAGGGTTTTCGGGAAGATAGCCGACCGTTCTCTTGTATGAATCTGTTTTGGAGATTTCTTCGCCGGCGATTTTGACTGTTCCACGGTCGGGCCTTAACAATCCGACGATACAGCGGAGGGTTGTGGTTTTGCCGGAGCCGTTGGGCCCCAACAATCCGTGAATTTGCCCCGGTTCAAGCCGGAAAGAAATTCCCCTCACCGCCCGTATCTTTCCGAAGCTTTTCCAGAGATCGTTGACTTCAACCAGGTACGTGGCCATCAATCAAATAAAGTTGGAAGGGTTAAAAAATTTTTGAATTCAACCGAACAAAGCGCTTAGACCGGTCAACGCCTCTTCTTTTTCCTCTTTCTTCTCTTCCTTCGGTTTTTCGGCGGGTGCGGCAGCCGGCTGGGCCGGTGCCTGTGTTTGAGCTGGGACGGCTGCGACGGGTGCGGTGGTCGCCTGTTTAAGGACTTCGTCTATGTTGATTTCCGAAAGAGCCGCCGTGAGCGACTTGATTTTGGACAAATCCGGCGCTATTCCAGCGGCTTCGATGACTCGTTTGAGTCCGTCTTCGTCGACTTTTTTGCCCGCTTTGTGCAGCAGAAGAGCTGCGTATATGTATTCCAATTTTCACCACTCTATGTTTGCTGCTCAAGGGGTGATTCTTAAACATATAGGCGAAATTGTTATATCCGCTGGCTCCGGTTTCTGTTCGGATGAGGTTTACTGGGTCGGCGACGTTGTGGCTGGTCGATGGCCCTGTTCCCCATTTCCCGGAGATGGTTGTGTTAGGCCGTGAAATTTTGAGGGCGTTGGTTGACGCGGTCGGGTCTGACGCCGCCGTTCAACGGTTTTCCGACCCCTTTTGGCTTTCGGCCTTGGCCTGTGTTCTCGGGTTAGAGCACGACACCAGCGGCCAGACCACCGTCACCCTAAAGGCTTTGAAGCATGCTCTCGCCGGAAGCGATTTACCGGTCCGGATACTCGGGGGCAAAGGCCTTGAAATGCGGAAGGCGCAGCTGGAAGCCGCTAAAGTTCTGGGAGAAATCGGTATCGAAGAGGTGGGGGAAATTCGACGGGTCATGAAGCTGACGGCATCGGTTGACGACGCCGCTCTTCAGGATTCTCACGACGTCTATTTCCATGCAACGGTAGTTTCCGAAAGCGGTAGATGGGCTGTCATCAATCAAGCCATGAACATCGAAAAAAAGACGGCCAGAAGATACCACTGGTCCAGCGAAATCGGTGCACGGGTTGAAGAGCCTCACACCGAAATTTTGAGCGACCAGTCGGCTGACGTTGTCCTCGACTTGACGAGTGCGTTGTCTTCGGAGACGAGGAAAGCTGTTTTGGAGATGCTTTCCGATTCACCGCCGAGCCGGTTGAACGAAGACCTTTGTCAAGTCAAAGCCATACTGAAGAAACAGGCTTTTCTCGACAGAGAATACCGCCCGCCGATGACGGTGTTGCCCGAAAACCTGCTTCCTCCCCGCAGGCTTGACGAAGATAGCATCCGAAGGGCAAAATACGTGTCGAAATTCGAGGAACTCCTGCTTACGCCGGGATGTGGGGCTGCGACGGTCAGAGGCCTCGCCTACATCGCTGTTCTCCTCTATGGGTCTCGGGTTTCGTGGCAAGACCCCGTAAAGTTCACCTATGCCTTTGGGACAAAAAGCGGCCGGCCATACTACGTCAACAAACAGGCGATGGTCAAATCGGCTGAATTCCTCAGGGAAGTCGTCCTCGGCTCGCGGATGGCTGAAGCCGACAAAATAACGGTTCTCCGGAGGTTGAAGAGCTTCGCGGAATCTCTCGATCCCGTTAACCACTAAACACGGGTAACCGACTGCACGTCGAATTCTCCGACCTCTTCAACCGTTGAAAGATATGCTTCAAGGGCTTCGCCTATTCCATCCACTTCTGGCATCACAAACCCGACAACCAACGCCTGCAGCCCGAACCCGATGTCTTCAACCTTTTTATCGCCGATGGTAATTCCCTTGGGCAGATTTGCAGCAATAGCTTTAGCCAGATCCTCTAAGTTCGCGTCAGATTCCTTCGGCAGAATCCGAACAACCATCAACACTTTCGCCATGCGATACCTCTGTATACCCCACAATTTAACGCATCTGCATCAAACTTCTGATAGAACGGTGGAACCGGTTTGCAACCAACGAAGCTTCATTTGAACCAGCGGTCTCAAACATTTTTACAGAATCTGAAGCCGCGTGTTCGGCAAGATGAAATACTCCGTGCGCGAGAAAATGGATGGATTCGGAAAAGTATTCGAGCCCTGCTTCGAAAATTTTTCCACCGAGATAATGTTGAACTGCTGTGGTGAAATGTTGGGAGGGGTTGAGGATGATGTTGTCTTTGACGAGGCCTCGGTAAACGCCTCTGGGCTTCGGATGTGTGAGGTCTTCGGATGTGTTGACGTTGGAAAATTCGTAGGGGTCTTGGGTTACGTTTCCGCCGTAGACAAGCAGCAACTTCTCGGAACTTCGCAGAATATCGGAAGGCCTTAACAAGCTTTCTCTTCCCTTTAGAAGGTTGCTTCGGTAATCGGCCACGGTGCTTCTTTGGACGGTTTGTATAAGGGTTTCGACGGAACCGTCGGCCCAGACCACTGAAAGGGCTGAAGGCAGTTGTTGCTTGAAAAGTGTAGCGATTTTTTCCAAGCTTTCGCCCCTTATCCATGGCACGTCGTTGGAACATGTGAGGTAGGCGTCTGCTTCGATTTTTTCCGCCGCAGTCAAAAGCCCGCTGAGAGGTCCGGCCACGTATCGGTCGACCACAAACCCCTTGACATAGGGTTCGCAGGCCTTCACCAACATTTCGCCCCTCCTTTCATCCTTCACCGAAACCCAGACATCGCCTACTGCGGAAAACATGGCCTTCGCCACACGCCGCACCATCAACTCCCCATCGACCAACGCAAGGGCTTTATCACCTTGGAACCTCTTCGACACACCGCCGGAAAGAATTACGCCCGAAATCTTCATCCCATCCCCAACTTTTCTTTAACGTGATGATAAAATTCATCAGATAACTCTGGCCCGAAAACTGGCAACCCGGTTTCCGGCCACAGCGATGCCTCGCGCCGAAACACAGCTAGAAAAGGCGGTGCAAGGCTCTTCAGCATCTCCGCGTCAGAGTTCTCCTTCATGGTAATGATTTTGTAGACGTTCGGCGATTTTCCGAGCAGGTTGTGAAATCCCTCGTACACAGCCACCTCGATGCCTTCCCGCTCCAAAAACTCGGTTAGACGGAGCAGGTTTGAACTCCATATCCGGCTATTGTACAAAAGCACCGCGGTTTCGTTAGGCGATACGCTCGCCACTATTTCGGCACCACTCCGAGCCATCTTCCAAGTGTCTTTTCCCTCCGTGTCGATTGTAAATTCGTGGTGAATATGTTTAACGGCCGCAACTCTGTATCCGTCCCTTGAAAACCGTTCTACTAGATAAGCTGCGACAAAGGTTTTGCCGGATTTCTTCGAACCCATCACGGCAACATGCTTCACGGATAACTGCGGAATATGGCCCGTAATAATCGTAACCACAACCGGCCCCGGCGGTTGACAAACGTTAAAACAACGCAGTTGATTGGATAATGGGTTGCTGGAGGACATCCTAATCCTGTTGGCCGTTTTCGCCGCCACAACCATAGCGGGCCTTTT
>JANWZT010000072.1 GCA_025054515.1 Candidatus Caldarchaeum sp. | reverse complement strand
GAATGCCTCCGACCTAAAAACCGCTGTCGCAAGCGTGCTTGATAATGGAGATGTCCGTTATCACCTTTCAGCTTTAAACAGGCTATCGAGAAGCCTTGGAGGGGTTCAGGCCGCCGCTTCGGCTGTCGAAGAATTGGGTCGGTAAGCCTTAATTTAAGCGGAAAACATGATATTTTCTGTATGGGGCAACATTTGCGAAAGTTTCCCTTGGACGCGAGGCTCGGAACCGTTTTGGGGCTTCTCGAACTTGTGGTGGCCTATGGAGGGAAAGCTGACATTGCTTTCATAGCACGTGAGCTTCAGATGGAAGTGGACCACATTCTTCCGGCTTCGACGGCCGCGGAGCTTTTGGGCGTTCTTGAAATCCATGACGGAGAGGGAATCGCGACGGCTCTCGGAATAAAGGTAAGCAAAAGCTTGGCAAAAGGAAAGAAGAAAATCCTCCGGGAACAGCTACCAAGCCTCGAACCATTTGCAACGGCCCTCGTTCTCGCCCGAGACAACCCAAAAGGCTTCAGCTTAGAGGATCTTCTAAACCGGTTGTCAGCCAACCCCGACCTCGTCGAATATAGCGAGAACGGGGAAAAACTCAGAGAACTTCTGATGGACTGGATGATATATACAGAGCTTCTTTCCTATGACGGAAACACCGGCCTTTTCAAGCTCAAGGCAAGGAAATCCGTCAACTCATCAGCGTGAATATCGCGTCAACGTATTCGTAGAAACGTGGACTCCGTCTGTCCCTCGGTTTCCCCATATCAATTTTGACCTCTCCAGCGATTTGGGCGGGCCTGCTCGTCAAAACAAGCACCCGGTCGCTGAGTTCCACAATTTCCTCAACATTGTGTGAAACCAGCAAGACCGAAGAGGGCGGAAGAGTTTCATGCTGCCGGAGCAGGTCTATCTCTCTGCGGAGGGACACAGCTGTTAGCGGGTCGAGGTTGCTGAAAGGCTCATCCATCAGCAAAACGTCAGGGTTCGTTACGAGGGCGCGGGCGAGAACGACTCTTTGTTTCATACCGCCGCTCAGTTCTCCTGGATAGCTGTTCTCAAACCCCGACAGCCCGACCATGTCGAGAAAAGACTGAGCCTTGATTTTCATCTCCTCTTTGGAGATGTTTTCCACACGCTTGAGGGCAAGCATGACGTTTTCGAGGACGGTCAGCCACGGAAAAAGCACCGGCTCCTGAAAGACCAGCGATATCGCGGGCGTCGGACCGTTGACCGCCTTACCTTTGTAGAGAACTTTTCCGTCGGTTGGTTTGATCAACCCCGCCATGATTTTCAGGAGAGTGGTTTTGCCTGAGCCGCTTTGGCCAACCACTCCAAGGAATTCTCCGTAGTAGAGGTCGAGGCTCATGTTTCGGATGACTTCGAGAACTGCCCCTTTCTTGGTGAAGAAGCTGTGAGAAACGTTTACCACCTGCAAAATCGGCGACGCGTCCAATTCCTTCTCCTCTGCAACCGCAGAAGTTTTCACATAATTTTAAGCTTAGAACCGATCGTGTCGTACAGCCTTTTCCAGAAAAGCCTATTCATCAAAACTATGATGCCCGACATCACGATTATCACGGCGATGCTTCCAAGTAGGTCGCCTGCGTAGGTGAGCTGTGAAAGCAACTTACCCAACCCCGGAAGATCCGTTTCGGCAACCACGTCTCCAAGGACAAGCCTCTCCGCAACGACCAAGCCGTTCCAAGCACCGCCCGCGGCCGTGATACAGCCGGTGATTAAAGCGGGCGCCGAACGGGGTAGATAAACCAGCTTCACCCGGTCCCATGTTTTCAGCTGAAGCAGATCAACCACTTCCAGCTCAACCTGTGGAATGTTTCTTAAACCTGCCAGAACCTGAAAGAAAACGTACCACTGAGTCGCCGCTATTATCATGATGAAGGCCCGTAGCTCTGGCATGTTGGCCAGCGACTCCGCGAGGAGTGGATATACGATTGTAACTGGGATGGATGCGATGACTTGGAATACCGTCGCAACAGTGGCCGATAAATCTGGTTTCCGAGCTATCGCTATGGCTGCCGGTAGGCTCCAAGCGACTGAGAAACCGACGGCTGCCATCACGCGGACGAACGAGTAGAATGATGATAGGGCAATGGTTTCGAATCCCAGCCTTTGAAGCGTTTCGTATATTCTTTCAAAAAATTCGTCTCCGCCGGTGGCAAGCAACGCCACCCCGAGACCGGCTAAAATGAAGAAAGCGAGGTTGCGGAGCAGGGAGCTTGGTATGGTCAGTCTTTTGACGATTTCGCCGACGGCTCTGTTATATTCGAAAAAAGTCATGACGGGAATCGGAAGATGTGGTTTGGGAGCTTTTGCGATTTTTCTCAAGAACCCGAATTTTTCCCATCTTCGTGAAGGCTTTCGGAAAGGTGCTTCAAAGAGGTTGTTCAAGGGAATGAAAACCAGCAGGTTTATCAGGACTGTGGTGAAGACTAGAAGCATGAGGACGGTTGCTATGCCCGTGACGTTGCCTTCTACTGTGAACCGTGAAACGATTGTTCCGAGGCCGAAGAGCTGAATTTCGGTCTCTCCAAAGGTTAGTATTTCGCTTCCGACGAGGAAGAACATACCGTTGGCCCATGATGGCTGGAAGTTCCTCACCACCCGCGGCAAGCATGTGGGTATGTAGAGGTAGCGCAGCCGGTCGAGCAGGTTTATCCGGAGGAACCGCGCTGTGTCAAGTAGCTCCGACCGGATAAACCTCGTTGATTCATAGACCGCGAAGGTGATGTTCCACGTCTGACTGGTGAAGATGAGGAAAATGGCCGCAAGCTCAGCTCCTATAACGGGTACGGCTGTGTAGAAGAGCTGAATCGCCACGGGAAAAAAACCGAGTATCGGGATGGATTGGAGAATATCAAGAACCGGTATCGCCACCTTTTCAAAGGACTTGTTTGTACCCGCGGCTATTCCTATGGCGAATGAAAATAGAACCGAGAAAAGAAGGGCAAGTGCCATTCGAGCATATGACGCTCCGATCGCCAGCAAACTGATTAGAAAAACTTCGACATAATCCATGGTCTTGACGAATGGTTGTTCACGTAGGGTTTAAACTCTCCGACGGGCTTCTTCCATCATCTGAGCGACGAAGAGACGCGGCAGAAGACGTAGGAGCGTTTTGTAGGGGGACTCTGGCACTCGTGGGTCTTCGGCCAGCGATGTCGCGGAGCGCAACCTTTCAACGATCTGCTTTTTGAGAAACTGTTCGTCGGGAATTCTTGGAGCGACTGCACGAATGAGTCCGCGTAACTGCTTTGTTTTGCTCGAAATAAGGAGATGAACGAGCCTTTCCCTCATCTCATGGGTTACAAAATACAGTCGCCCGGATTTCTTCCGGAGGTAGATATCACTCAAATCATCGGCTAACTGGTAAAGCGTTCCAACCTCCGACCCATATTTCCGCATTAACTCAACTTGGTCTGGACGAGCGCCCGCGAGGACAGCTCCGGCGTGACAAGCTGCTTCAAATAGGGATGCCGTTTTCTCCCGTATCATGACGAGGTAAAGCCTTTCCGTCAACGCGGCTTTGTTGACAACCTCTTCGAGAATTCCCTTAGAAGCCCTGTCCCAAGCCGTTACGAAAATACGGCTCATCTCCTCCCCGATGTCCAGCACGATCTGGAAAGCAAGGTTGATTATGCGGTGGCCTTGGAGGATTGCTTTTCCCGCGCCGATTTGGAACCAAAGGCTGGGCGAGCTTCTGCGGGTTTTGTCTAGGTCGACGATATCGTCGTGGACTAGACTTGCGCTGTGTGCGAGCTCGAGTGCTACGGCGACGTCAAGGGCTTTCCGATATTCTATGCCGCCGAGAGCTTTGAAAACTGTGAGGAGCAGAATGGGCCGTATCCTTTTACCGCCCTTCACCGCCTTCTCTATTAGGAAGCTGTCGGGCCTGCCCGCGATTTTGTCGTAGAGATGTTTTTCCAAGTCTGTCTTCAGAACGGCCAGCAAGGCCTCCGCATCAATGTCCTCGATAGCGGTGTTCATCCGGTTAAAGTGGTTATCCGTGGGTTTTTACCTTTTTATCAACTAAACGTATTGTGATATCCTCGCTTCCAAGACGCGTTTGGGAACAGCTCCCACAACCATGTCGACGAGTTTACCCCCCTTGAAGAAGAGCAGCGTGGGAATGCCCATGATGCCGAAACGGCTTGCGGTTTGTGGGTTTTCATCGACGTTCAGCTTCCCGAAAGCGACTTTTCCCGCGTACTGGTTCGCCAGCTCCTTAACCACGGGAGCGATGGCCCGGCATGGAGCACACCATTCAGCCCAAAAATCAACCACCACAAAGCTGTTTCTGGTAACAAATTCATCAAAATTCGAATCAGTCAACTCTACTGGTTCAGCCAACACAGATGCACTCGGCCGCTCTTTCTTCGACATCAATTCCGCCAACTTTCGCATCTTTATCCTTTCCAACTCATCATCGTATGACATCTTGTCTCTGCATCCGCTCGTCTGTTATTAAGTTTTCAGCCTAAACAATTAATAGCTGCCATAACTCGCGGAAATCGTTGAGCGAAGAAGAAATTACAGCCGTAGTGGTTGCCTTCGCGGGCGACGACTGCGTGGTATCAACGACCACTCCCGTTGATGCGTCAGAGCTTTCGAAACTCGTTGGATGCGAAGTTCTCTACGAAGACTTCAAAGGCGACCTTTGGAAAGGGACGGTGATTGACGTTTACGAAGGCGAAACTTTGCTCGTCCGTTTTTCCGGAGAGGCGATTTCGCAAGGAGGACCATCAGGCTTAGGTCAAGGAAGCCTCGTGAAGATATTAATTACAAAAGCTTAACGGTCCTTCTTTAAGTTTATCGGCAAGCAGCTCCATAATTCGATATGACGGATTCAAAGCCGCTTATCGAGCTCTTTTCCCTCAAGGGCAGGAAAGCAGTAATTACCGGTGGGGCCTCTGGCATAGGCCGGGCCATCGCCGAAAGGTTCGCCGAAGCAGGAGCTGATTTGGTCCTTGTTGACGTAAACGAAGTGGGGATGGCTGAAGTAGCCCGAACGCTATCCGGCAAATTTGGTGTCAACGTTTCGGCCAAAAAAGTTGACCTCATGAAGAAACCCGAAATAGACAATCTATGGAAGGAGCTGGAAACTCTCCCTCCCGACATACTCGTCAACAACGCGGGAATCTACGAGTTCAAAGATTTTCTCGAAGTCGATGAGGCTTTTCTAGAAAGAACTCTTTCGGTCAACCTGAAATCAGCCTTCTACATGTGCCAACATTTCATACGGACGAGAGGAGAGAAAGGGGGCGTAATCGTGAACGTAAGCTCAATCGAATCCGTCCTCCATCTCGTCAAAGGCCTCATCCACTACGGCGTCAGCAAAATCGGGCTCGTCGCCATGACAAGAGCACTCGCCCGGGAATACGGCGAAAAAGGCTTTCGCGTAAACGCCGTCATGCCGGGCGGCATCCACACACCCGGTACCGACAAAGTGAGGAACGAAGCCATCAAGAAGCTCCGTATCGGCTTCTTCATCACGGGCCTCCAGTTTATTTCTCGAGTTCCCTTGAAAAGGCTCGGAGAGCCGGATGAAGTCGCCAAGGTGGTTCTTTTCCTCGCCACGGATATGGCCAGCTACGTCAACGGTGCGGTTATTACTGTTGACGGCGGCTTTCTGACAGATTGATGATTGCTCCGGCCGGGATTTGAACCCGGGTCACCGGCTCGAAAGGCCGGTATACTTGACCGGACTATACTACCGGAGCTGTAATTCATCGATTGTTCTCTGGTTGATAATTTATATTTTTTTCAGACGTAAACCCTTCACCAAACTGTTTTATTCGGGCTTCACCCTTTTTTGTCCGTGCCCGTGTTCAAGCGTTCGTTGAGGTTTACTCCGCTCAAAGCCTCCGATTTGATGTCACATCCCGCGGTTACGATTGACGAGGATGCGACGGTTGACGACGTTTCTAAAACGATGTGGGAAAAAGGTGTTGGTAGCGTTTTGATAGTCAACAAGGAGAAGAAGCTCGTCGGCATCATCACCGAGCGAGACATTTTGTATGCGGCCTCCCATCTCATGCTCGGTCGGAACGTCAAGGCGAAATCCATAATGTCAAAAAATCTTGTAACCGCTTACCCCGATGACGAGATAGCATCGGTCGTGGAGAAGATGAAGGACTTCAACATCCGCCATATACCTATCGTCGACTCTGACAGAAACCCCTTGGGAGTGATATCCTCCCGCGACTTGCTCGACTTTGGTATTCGACTTTTGAGTCTTTTCATGCGGTCAACTTAGTTTGGGGAAGTTTGAGATGATTTTCGACGCTG
>JANWZT010000071.1 GCA_025054515.1 Candidatus Caldarchaeum sp. | reverse complement strand
TCACCCAATCGGCTGTCTTTTCAACACTGGATTCGTCCGAAAGAACAGACCCACCAAGTTTGACGACAATTTTCGCCAAAAACATCACCCCGAAACAAAGAAAACAGATTTAGCTATACGCGGTAAAGCCCGCGGTCGTGGAGACGGGGATAACGAGTTCCAAATGTGTTTTCAGGATGTCCGCGAGGTATTTAACTGTTTTAGCATTTGTTTTTGAGTAGCCAGTAGATTTTTTCCGGCGTCATGGGAGTTGACTTGGGCCTGACTCCGACGGCGTCGTATATGGCGTTGGCGATTGCCGGCGCGACGGATATGATTCCGATTTCACCGATACCTTTTGCGCCGAAGGGCCCCGATTCCTCTGCGTCTTCGACAGGTATTACCTCTATTTCGGGAATGTCCTTAATGCTGGGTATCAGATATGTGGATAGGTTGGTTGTTTTGAGGATGCCGTTTTCGATTTTCGGGTCTTCGAGAAGGGCGTAGCCAATTCCTTGGGCAGCCGCTCCTTCGAGCTGGCCGGTCAAGGTTTGCGGGTTGATGACTTTGCCTACGTCAGCTATGCTTACCAGCTTGGGAACAGAGACCGCCCCCGTAAGCGTGTTCACCTCCACCAATGCCAGCGAAACGCCGAACATGTAGAAAAGATGAGGAATTTCCAGAGAGCCGGGAATCGGCTGGACGCGGGGGACTTCGTAGGTTCCAGAAACTTCGCGTTCAACTCCTGAACGGGCCATCGCGTTCGCGAGCTCCGAAAAAGAAATTTTAAAGTCGCGGCCGACGACGTAGCCATTTTCAAATCTCAAGTTGTCAACCTTGATGTTGTATGTTTTTTCGATGAATTGTGCGACGTGTTTGATCATGTTTTTTGCGGCTTCCTTCAAGGCGTTGCCTGCGAGGAACAGCTGTCTTGACGCGGATGTGACGCTTGTGTCGGGGGTTTTGTCCGTGTCGGCGAAAACAATCTCTACCTTATCTATGTCCACGCTGAAAAGCTCGGCCGCGATTTGGGAAACCGATTGAACAACTCCCTGTCCGATTTCGGTGAAGCTACCTTTTACGGCTATGCCGCCGTCGAGAAGCAACTCTACCGAGATAGTTCCCCTGTCGGGAAGCGCGCCGATCGTGTATCCTTTCACGGCGGCCGCGACACCCACCCCCCTTTTTATCCACGGATAGGTTTTAACGGCTTTGAAATCCGCCTGTCGACTCCAGAGAGGAGTGTTTTTCGCGGCTTCGAGGCATTTCGCGATTCCGACGCTGGTTTCCAGCCTGTTGCCGAAGACCATCACGTCCCCTCTTCGTAGGGCGTTTAACAACCTAAACTCTACGGGGTCCATGCCCAGTTCTTTCGCAAGCTGGTCGACTTGCTGTTCCATCGCGAAAATAACTTGCGGAGCGCCAAAACCTCGAAAAGCTGATGCCACCATGTTGTTGGTGTAAACAAGCCAAGCCTTGATGTCGATGTTCGGGATTTTGTAGGGGCCGTTGCAGTTTTCGATGGCCACGTCGAGGACCGCGTGGCCGAGTGCAACATAGGCTCCGGTGTCGTAGATTATTTCGACATCGTTAGCCATAAGCCGTCCATCCGCGGAAGCGCCGGTCTTCATCTTAACGATGGATGGATGACGTTTAGTTCCCGATAGAAAAGATTCTTCACGGTCCCAGACCAACCTGGCCGGCCTGCCCGTCTTCCAAGTAACCAAGGCCAGATGAATCTGTACAGAAATGTCGTCTTTCCCTCCGAAGGCGCCTCCGACCTGCGGAATGATGACACGCACTTTCTCGGGTGGCAGGTTGAGAGTTGAAACGATTTCATGCTGGTCGCGGTAGGGCGACTGGCCTCCCGCTACAACCGTTATCCTGCCTTTTTCGTCGATGTAGCTGATTCCGGCCTCGGTTTCGAGGAAAGCATGTATCTGCGTCGACGTCCGGTATTCGTTTTCGACAACGGCCTTGGATTGGCTGAATCCTTTCGACACGTCTCCGAAAGTGATTCTTGTGCGGCGTGAAACGTTTCCACCATCGTGTATTGGGTAGGAGCTGTCCTTCATGGCTTCGATGGGGTCGGTGACAACCGGAAGTGGCTCGTAATCCACTTCGATTTCTTCGACGGCTGATTCTGCGTCCTCCTTCGTCTCCGCCGCGACGAGGGCTATTGGGTCTCCGATGTATCTGACACGGTCGTCGCATAGGACGGGCCTGTCTTTGACGAAGACTCCGTACCGGTTGTTCGGCACGTCTCGGTGGGTGAAGACGGCGACCACTCCCGGCATCTTCAAAGCCTTGGATACGTCGATTCTTTTGATGCGGGCGTGCGGATACTTACTTCGATGCGTGGCGACCCAGAGGAGGTTTTCGGGAAACATATCGGAAGCATATTTGGTCAACCCACGGGCCTTTTCGTAGGCGTCCTTTCTAACGACCTCCTTCCCAACCCAACGGGCCGCCGCAGTCAACTCCTCAACACCTCCGCAATCTTCCACAAAGTCATGTAAACATAATTCTTACACATTTCAGCGCGGTACACCGCCGAGCCACGGACGTCGTCGATGGGCGAAATCGACGTAACAACCAGTTCAGAAACTTCTGACATGGTTTTTTCGTCAAGCTTTTTTCCCTTGAGATGTGCCTCGGCTTCCTTAGCCCGGACGACTGTAGGAGCCACCGCTCCCAAAGCGATTCTCGCATCTCTGACCACGTGTGAACCGGGTGTTACCTCCAAAAGAACCGCCCCGTTGACCACCGAAATTGCGTCGCCCTGACGCAGACCGTGTTTGAAAAACATTCCGATCTGGTTTTCCTTCACGGAGTTGAAGGAGATTTCGACGAGCAGTTCGTTGGGGCGGAGGTCGAGTTTCTTGTATCCTTTGTAGAATTCGGATATCGGCAGGTGCCGTTTTGCTGCTTTGCTTTGAAGCGTCAGCGTTGCTTCGAGAACGTAGAGGGCGGGAAGGCTGTCGGCCGCGGGAGACGCGTTGACGATGTTCCCGCCGATCGAAGCTTTGTTCAGAATTTGTACGGAGCCTATCCACCGGGCCGCATCGGCCAGAAAGGGAGCGTGTTTCTGAATTATCGGCGACTCTGCGATGGTATGAAAGTCGGTGAGGGCCCCGATTTTGACATTTGTCCCCTCGAGTCTTATGTAACGGAGCTGGTCTAACGAAAAGATGTTGACGAGTTTTCCGTTAAAGGATGTTGATTTTCGCAGCTGCAGTATGAGGTCTGTTCCACCGGCTAAAACGCGGATGTCGCCCTTGTTTTCGTCGAGGATTTCGAGGGCTTCTTCGAGGGTTTTAGGCGACAAAACATCGACGTATGCGAGAGACCTCAACCGATACCACCCGCGGCCTTCTTGACCGCGTTGACTATCTTAACGTATCCCGTGCATCGGCATAGGTTCCCCCTCAAAGCATCCCTAATCTCATCCTCCGTAGGAGAGGGATTTTCCTCGAGGAAGGCGGCGGTCGTCACCACGAATCCGGGGATGCAGTATCCGCACTGGACGGCGCCTTCTTCCGCATAACATTTCGGAACATTTTCCCCGATTCCTTCGACAGTTACGACATTCCTTCCTTCGACCTGAGATATCAGAGTTAAGCAGGAATGGACTGGCCGGCCGTCGAGCAATACCGTGCACGCTCCACAGTCGCCGCTACTGCATCCGTCTTTGGTCCCAGTCAAATGAAGAACATGCCGCAACACTTCGAGAAGAGTGTACGCCGGAGGGCATGTAACCGTGACCGCTTCACCGTTCAACACAAAGCTAAACTGTTTCGAAAGACGAAGCCGCATCTCGTATCCTATAGCTGGCTGATGTTTTTATATCTATTGTATGGTCTCGAACCGTTTCATCCGCCTGTTTTCTTGGCAAATTCTTGAGTCGGTACGTCGACCGGTTTCTCGAATAATTTTTTGCAAAATTCGATGTTGCTCAACGCGATGACGGCCGAGTCTACAACCTCCGGCGATGGGTCTTTGAGGGCTTCTAAAAGGTCCAGGACGGGGTCTTCCCTGCCTATGACTCCGAGCGCTATGGCTGATTCATGTCTGACTATGGGATGCGGGTCGGTTTTCATCGACCGGACCAGATACGGGATGGCTTCCCTGTAACCCAGCTGTCCGAGGCTGTAGGCGGCCTCATGTCGGACGATGGGGTTTTCATCCTCGAGCAGAACGCGAGCCAAGTCGGCGATGTAGTCTTTTCCGCCTACTTCGGCGAGTATGCAGGTGGCCCGGGCCCTAATCACAAAGTCGTCGCTGCTTAAAAGTCGTCGAAAATATTCCGCATCCTTTGTACGATATTTTTCCTCCATTTCAAAGAAAATTTTCAACCTTTCGGCGGGAATTTTCATAACTTTTTGGTTTGGATGCTTTTTTAAAAATTCTGCCGCCGGACGTGATGCAACCTTTTATAGGCAAAATGAACGTTTATGGTCGTTGAAGGTCGAGTTGATGGGGCCTTTGAGGTCGGCGACGGGCAGAAGCTACATCGAAGTTCACGTGGGGGAGAAGACGAAGTTATCTGATTTATTCAGCGAACTCGACCAGGAGGTTAGGAGGTTCGTAGTGGATGATTCGGGGAGACCGCATCCAGGCATACTTATTCTCGTCAACGGCGTTGATGTGCGTTTTCTTTCTTGGCTTGAAACAGAGGTGGGAGATAACGACGTCGTCACATTGATTCCTTCGATTCACGGTGGTTGATTTGAGGGTTGTCGAATTCCGTAACTATTTTTTCGCCGTCGGCGTGGTGGAGCTTGGAAAGCTACCGGCGGATGAGTTTGTCAAGAAAGTTTTCGCAAATTTTAGGAACGTGCAGTTGATTGACCCGGCCACCGTGATGAGCTGGGATGTTATCGATGCCGCCGTAGTCGACGCTGTGTTGGCTTTTGGGACACAGATGCAGAAGGCAAAGACATTGGTCAATGAAGTGTTGCTCCGGCTCGCGGCTACCACCCAAGTTGAAGAGGCTATCTCGAAGGCCGGTCTTTCACCCGGTTCGGAAAAAGCTCTCTACGTTGTCGCGGGAGATAGGCGGGAGACCGTTGTCGAGACGGCGTCCAAAATCATCGAAATGGCTGGGGGAAAGGAGACGACTTTAAACGAAAACCCCGACGTCGAAGACATCATCAAGCACTATGGAATCGACAGACGGCAGATAGAAGCTGTTCAAGCGAAAGAACGGAAAGAAGCTGTTAAGCTTCTCGTCATCCAGAAAATGGCGTCGGCGATGATTTAGGCCTTTAGCCTTCTTGCCACTTCTTCAGCGGTCATCGCCCCCTCTCGGACGACTTCAAACCCATCTCGTTTGACTCTGACCACCGTTGATGGCAGTTTGTGGAACGTGGCACCTTGGTCGATTACGATGTCTACTTTTGTCAGCACAGATTCGTCGATGTGTTTGACCTCCGTGGCCGACGGCTGGCCCGAGATGTTGGCACTTGTTCCAACAAGGGGTTTGCCCGCCTTCTCCATGATTGACAAGGGAATCATGTGTGCAGGGATTCTCACCCCCACCGACGGTTCTCCCGCGGTTACTATGTCTGGAAGGTTTGGGTTTTTCCTCATCAGTATCGTGACTGGCCCCGGCCATAGTCTAAGAGCTGCTTCGATCTCCTCCGGCGTGGGGTCGGCGACCGAATAGAGCATGTCGAGGCTGGGTAGCAGAACGGGCATCGGCTTCCTCTCCCTCTTCTTGATTTCATAGACCCTCTTTACCGCTTCGACGTTGAATGGGTCGCATCCGATTCCGTAGACGGTGTCGGTCGGATATACAATAACTCCGCCCGTCAAAACAACTTTGACCGCAGAGACGATTTTCTCAAAAATCGTCAATTTACTTTTCCACAACCATGATTTTGGTGAGATGGTTCATATGGCAAGGCGGCCCGTCCTCAAGCCACACGTAGAACGGGTAGGCGCATGGGCCAGCCGGCCCTTCGTGAAGACATTTGACCTTGGTGCCTTTAGCCATCACCCGGAACGAATTGTTTCCACAGAATGGGCATTTGGCCTCTTCTTTTAGGAGGTAGACGTGGCTTTCTTGCGGGTTTCCGCATGAAACCCAGACCCCCAGCTCATGTCCTTTAGAACACCTCGGCGATTCAAGACGGAGCAACACGTAGGGTACTGGTTCTCCGCAGACCTTGCATTTCACCGACGTTCACCATTCAGCGACCGTAAACAGGTGTGAGCCATCTCCGGTAGTTCGGCTCCAAACCCCTAACCACTTTCTGATATTTTTCCGCCAGCTTCTGCGTAACCGGGCCCGCAGACCCTCCGCCTATCTTTCTGCCGTCCACCTCAATT
>JANWZT010000070.1 GCA_025054515.1 Candidatus Caldarchaeum sp. | reverse complement strand
GATACTTGTTCCGCTGCTGGTGAACGTGATACGGCGTTCCTACGAACTGGCCGAGGCCATGGAGGTGAAATGCTTTGGTGCAAGCCGAAAAAGAACCAGCTTAAAAGTTCTTAACATGAAGGCGAAAGACTATCTATTTTTCATCGTTGTTTTGAGCTTGTTTTCGGCCGGACTCGCGGTGAAGATTTTGGGCCTCGAACCGGTGAAGACGATTCCTTTATTCAGCGGACTTTTCCCGTCCTAATCATAGGATATCAGCTGCTTCTCCTCGAGAAGTTCCTGCAGCTTTGCAACGGCATCGTAAACATCTTTTTCGTATTTGGCCCCCGTGCAGACCAGCTTTCCGCTTGCGAACATCAAAATCACAACCTTTGGGCTCATCATCCTGTAGATCAGGCCAGGAAACTGCTCCGGCTCATACATGACGTTCTCTAAAGTGGTCGCCGCCTTTTCCAAATCGATGCGCCCGTGAAGGTCTATTGATGCGACGATGTTCTGAATTTCGATTTGCGGCTCCTCCCGGATGACGAACCCCTCTTTTTTGAGGGCCTTGACCACCGTTCTCACGGCCCTGATCGACTCCTCTTCGCTTTTTGCGCCGGTGCACACCATTTTGCCGCTACTGAAAATCAGAGTCGCCGTTTTCGGCTTAGCCAGCCGGAAAACAAGGCCGGGGAACTGAGCCGGCTTGTATTCGACGTAGGGGAAGGTACGCTGAACTTGCGCGAGGTCAAGCCTTTGAAAAAGCGTTACGCTGGAAACAACGTTTTGAATTTCTATTTTCGGCGGAGGCCCTTTTGCCACACTTTTAAATTGCTTAAATACTTTATAAGGATTTAAATAACCTTCGCCGCATCCCGCGTTTCGGCCACTGTGTGGACGGTGTATTCGGGCTCTTTCTTAAGTAAGGTGGAAAACCATGTCATAAACCTCTTTTTAACTTCGGCGATGTCCACGTTTTTCCCTAAAATTGCGGCCATTGAAGTCATTATCTGTGCATCCATTCCGCATGGCCTGATGCCGTTGAATTTTGTAAGGTCTGTGTTGACGTTGAGCGCGACGCCGTGGTAGGTGACCCAGTTCTTCACCGCCATACCGACCGATGCAACCTTCCGTCCTCCAACCCACACGCCGGGCTTCCGTTCAACACGTTCCCCCCGGACTCCAAAGTCGGACAAAACTTTGATGACAGCTTCTTCGACAATGTTTACGAAATCAGCCACGCCCACGCCAAGTTCGTTGAGGCTGACTATCGGATATGCGACGAGTTGGCCCGGGCCGTGGTAGGTTGCGTCGCCGCCTCTTTCGACCCTGTAGACGGGGATTGATTTGATGAAAATGTTTTCTTCGCTGCCGCGCCTGCCGAGGGTGTAGACGTCGTTGTGTTCGAGCAGTAGAACCGTGTCATCGATTTGGCCTGCTGCCCGTTTGTCGACCAAATCAATCATGAGCCTGTGACAAATTCCGTAATCTATGAGCCCGAGGTCGATGAAGAAAAGCCTACCGCGAGACATAGTGAATCGCCTTTTTCTCGAGCAAATGCACAGCCTCGGCTATCGCTTCCGAATAGGTTGGATGGATGAATATCGTTTCGGATAGTTCTTCGAGCTTGACACCTGCCTTAATGGCTGTTGTGATTACCGAAATGATTTCCGTTGCGTGCGGGCCCACCACAACGGCGCCGAGAACTCGGCTGGTTTTTCGATCTGAAACGATTTTGACGAATCCTTCTTCTCCGTCTGCTATGGCCCTGCCGAGCGCTGCGAAGGGAAAACGCGCTTCGCCTACCTCGTATCCCATCTCTTTGGCGGCAGAACTGCTCAGACCGACGAAAGCAACCTCGGGAGAGGTAAACACGCCGTAAGGCACTAACCCGTCGAACTTCGTCTCCATTCCGGCTATGGCCTCAGCAGCCACGATACCCTGCCGGTAGGCCTTGTGCGCTAGAAACGGCGGGCCCGTAACGTCTCCGACGGCGTAAATCCCATCGACAGACGTAGCCATCCGTTCATCAGTTTTGATGTAGCCTTTTTCGTCTATCTCGACACCGACTTCCGAAAGTTTCCGAGCCCACTGAGAAGCACGCTTACCAACAGCAACCAAAACATAATCAAACCCGTCCCTCAAATCGTTCGACAAAACCACCTCGACGCCGTCGTCCACATCCGAGTAGGACGCGACCGTGGTCTTGGTGAAAATCCTTATCCCGATTTTTTCGAGACTGCGTCTGATGAGACGGGCTGCGTCGGCGTCGAATCCGGGTAAAACCTGATCCATGATTTCAACGACCGTAACTTTCGTGCCGAGGTGCGCGTAGACCGTGCCGAGCTCCAGCCCAATTGCCCCGCCTCCCACCACGAGAAGTTTTTCGGGGATTTTGTCGAGAAACAGGGCTGTGCGGTAGTCGATGATTTTCCTGTGGTCGAAAGGTATGGTTGGTAGCGATGACGGCTCGGTGCCCGAGGCCACGACTATGTTATCGGCTGAAATGGTCTGTTGAGACCCATTCGATTGAACGAATATCTTGCCGGGTTCAGCTATGTCCGCATGTCCCCTGATGAAGGTTACGCCGTTTGCCTTCAGCAAATATGCGATTCCCTGCCGCAGCTTTTCTACGACCTGTTTGTTCGACTGGGAAATCTTCGCCATATCGATGGAAAAGGATGAGTTTACGATGTTTTTGGCGGCGAGCTCTCTGAACTGCATGATTTTTTTGGCTTGACCGATGAGGTATTTGCTGGGTATGCATCCCCAGTTTGTACATTCACCACCCAACTCGTCTTTCTCGACCAACGCGGTTTTGAAGCCCAGCTGCGACAGCCTGATCGCCGCCACGTAGCCGCCGGGGCCGCCGCCGATCACCGCAGCCTGAAAACTCATGCCTCCCACCTCAGAAAGACGCAGATTTCTTGACCGCGTTAAGAATTCTGGTTTCGTTGGGCATGTAGTAGTGTTCGTGGGCGAACGGAAAAGGTGTGTCGTAGCCAGTTACGCGTAGGACGGGTGCCTCGAGGTCGAGCAACAACCTTTCCGCGATGAATGCGGCAAGCTCTGCGCCGAAACCACATGTTTTAGGTGCTTCGTGGACAATTATCGGACGGCCCGTCTTCTTCACGGTTTTTTCGACAGCATCCTTGTCAAAAGGCATCAAGGTTCTCAGGTCGACCACTTCACAGTCAACGCCTTCCTTCTTCGCCTTTTCAGCGACATTCAGACAGTCGTGAACAGTCGCTGCATAAGTAATCAAAGAAACATCCGCTCCTTCCCTGACGACACGGGCTTTTCCAATAGGAACTGTGTAATCGCCTTCTGGAACCTCTTCCTTGAAGGTTCGGTACATTCTCTTCGGCTCAAAGAATATCACAGGGTCTTCATCCCTTATCGAAGCGATGAGAAGGCCTTTGGCGTCGTATGGGGACGAAGGCGTCACGACCTTCAGCCCCGGGGTGTGGACGAAGTAGGCCTCCGGGCTTTGGCTGTGGAACATGCCGCCTTTCACCCCGCCGCCGACTGGCGCCCTCACGACGAGGGGGACGGAAAACTGGCCGCCCGTCCGATACCGGATTTTAGCCACGTTCGAAACCAGCTGGTCGAACCCGCCGAAAATAAAGTCGGCGAACTGGATTTCCGCAACAGGCCTCAAACCATTCATCGCCATCCCAGCGGCCACACCGATGATGGCGGCTTCTGACAAAGGAGTGTCGATGACCCGTTCTGGGCCGAACATTTCATAAAGCCCTTCAGTGATGAGGAAAACCCCACCCCGTTTTCCAACGTCCTCCCCGAGCACCACAACACGCTCGTCACGCTGCATCTCCTCTTTCAACGCAAGGTTTAGAGCCTGAGCCATGTTAAGCAAGGGCAAAAGAATCAACTCCGCAAAACAGACATCAGGAAAAACTCTCCCGCACGATAGCTGCTCCGAACCATGGGCCCGCAGGCAGCGTATTTGAACCCCATCTTCAACGCCTCCTCCTCATACATCTTGAAAACCTTCGGATGAACATATTCTTTAACGGGAACATGAGACATCGTAGGCCGCAGATACTGACCAACGGTCACAAAATCAACATCCACGCTGCGTAGCTCGGCCAAAGCGTCTAAAACTTCTTCAACAGATTCTCCTAAGCCTACCATTATGGACGATTTGGTGAAGATTTTCGGGTTAAACTTCTTGACGAGCTTTAAAACTTGAAGTGACTGGTCAAAAGATGCCCTTCGGTCGCGTACCATCGGCGTAAGCCGTCTGACCGTTTCGACGTTGTGGGCGACAACGTCTGGCCCCGCGTCGACCACTGTCTTGACATGTTCCTCTACGCCGTTAAAATCGGGAATAAGGACTTCTACCAAGACATCGCTCCTTCTCTGCTTGATTTTCTTGACCGTTTCGGCGTAAATTGAAGCACCTCCGTCCGGCAGGTCGTCTCTGCATACGGAAGTCAAAACAACGTACTTGAGGTTCATCTCCTCGACCGCTCGAGAGACGTTTTCAGGCTCATCGTAGTCAACCAACCCGTTCGGATGTCCGGTCTTTACCGCGCAAAACCTGCATCCCCGTGTACATATGTCGCCCAAAATCATGATGGTTGCGGTGCCGCCGCCCCAACATTCCCCAAGGTTTGGGCACAAAGCCTCTTCACATACCGTATGAAGCGAATGCCTCCTCAACACACGTCTAACTTCTGGATAAGCACCAAAACCGGGTAACTTCGTCCTTATCCAATCGGGTTTTCGAAGAGTCTGCATTCGTGAAATTCAGCCTTCGAATTGAATTTAAGCATATATCTGTCTATGCCTTTGCATCAATCGGGTTGAGGCACAGGGTCGATGAACGTAGCGCCGGCGCCGTAGTATATCACAGGGGTGAAAATAGCATCGAATATCTTCTCCTTAAATACGGTGCGGGCCACTGGGATTTTCCGAAAGGGCATATCGAGAAGAACGAATCAGAGATTCAGGCGGTGTTGCGGGAGGTCAGGGAGGAGACGGGGATCAACGACCTATCGATAATCGATGGTTTTCGCACAGTCATCAGCTACATGTTTATGAAGGAGGGTAGGCTGGTCAGGAAAGAAGTTGTCTTCTACCTCGGTGAAGCAAGCGATAAAACCGTTACACTTTCGCCCGAACACCTCGACTACGTCTGGCTCAACGTTGAAAAAGCTCTTGAAAAATTGACCTTTAAAACCGCGAAAGAAACGCTTGTTGAAGCCGACAACTTCCTAAAAACACGTTTAAACGTTCAAATTTAAAAACTACACGAGGCTTGATGGAGCAAATGAAATCGATCGTGCTACTGTTTCTAACCTTCTTGCTGCTGATACCGCAGGCCGGCCTGGCCCAGCAACCGTCTCCACCCCTAACTGTCTACGTCTCCGCCATAGACGGCACACCTAAACCAGGCCTGACGGTCACAGTTCAAGCTGAAAATTTTAGAGAAACAGCTGTAACCAACGCGACGGGCTACGCCGTACTGAGACAACTATCGCCCGGAACCTACGAAGTAATCATATCGCTGCGGAACATCGAACTGATACGGAGAACAATAAACTACCCGTCCTTGACAACGATATCCGAAACCGCTCCATTAGCAACCTTGACAGTGAAAGTTGTAGACCTTTCAGGCAGACCTGTTGCGAACGTCTTCGCCACCCTGACCTCCACAAACGGTTTAGTTTCTGTCAGCCAGAGGACAAACGCCACCGGTTACACGGTTTTTAGAGATGTGCCTTTTTCGACTCTTTCGTCGATCGGGGCCGCCTACAGGCTGCGGGTGGTCAAGGACGGGACACAGGTTGCCGAAATTCAGAAAGATGTCCAGTCATTCATCGAATTCGCGGAACTTGTGGCGAAGCTCGTGAAAGCGAATTTCACCTTTTTAGATTCCGGCGGCTCTCGGGCCCTCATCGACGGCACGTTGACTCTGTCGGGAAGGAACGCCACCCAGAGGGTTGACATAAAGGCGGGAACAGCGGAAGTCAGCCAGTTAGTTAGCTCAGCCGTCGTTGGAAGCTATAACGCCTCTTTAAGTATCCGACTCGGCACGAGAAATGTTGTCGTCTATTCTTCTTTGCTCAATATAGAGTCGGATGCCGACCTTGTTTTGCGGGCTGACGTAGGAGAGTTGGTAGTCAAAGCTGTTGATCCGTCAGGGCAGCCGGTAAAGGGCATCGGCGTCCTCGTTGGCGCGCCCGGCTACGGAAACTTCAGCAGCGGAATAACCGATGACAATGGATTGGTCAAAGCTGGATTCATCCCGACATCGGCCCGCATCGAAAAATATCAAATCTCCCTCTTCAGAGGCAGGACGAAAGTACTGGTTGAAACGGTTGCGTTGACGGAAGCCAAGACGACAAAAGAGATCACGCTACCACTTCAGAGAATTGTTTTCAACGTGGTAGATTATCGA
>JANWZT010000006.1 GCA_025054515.1 Candidatus Caldarchaeum sp. | reverse complement strand
GAGATGCCGGAAATGGAGCTTCTGCGTACCGAGACACCGGCCCCCAACCCTCTCGGCACCAAAGGAGTAGGAGAGCTCGCAACCATCGGCTTGACGCAGGCCATCGTCAACGCCGTCGAAGACGCTTTAAAACCATACGATGTCACGGTACAGGAAACACCGCTAAAGCCGTCTAACGTGTGGAAACTAATCGCCGCAAAACCGCTCCGAACAAGTCTTCTAACGACAGTGAAATAATTTGCTCCGAGGTCGATGAAAGAAAACAACCATTAAATTATGGAAAACCAAAAAAATTGGTGGATGGCAGTCAAAGTGAATTTTTATTCAGGCGCACTACGACAGGCCGCTGGCTGCGAAAGCATTCAACTCAGCGAAACTCCCAAAACAGTCGGAGAGCTTTTGGACCTTTTAGCGGAAAAACTCGGGGAAAAATTTCGAGAGCGGGTTTATGATTCGCGGGAGAAAGCTTTGAAAACCGCTTTGGTTCTTTTGGTCAACGGACACAGCATAAAAATGTTGAAGGGTTTGGATACACCGCTCGCCGCGGGCGACAGCGTTACTTTCGACACCGTGGAAATCGTTGAAATCGTCGGCGGAGGTTGACTATTTTTTCCGGGCGGCGTCGACGATGGCTTCGATGATCTGCCTGTAGCCCGTGCATCGGCATAATATTCCGTCGATGGCTTCGGCGACTCGTTTTCTGTCAACTCCGTCGCCCTGCTGCAGTAGCCAGTGGCCTGTTAGCACAAAAGCCGCGGTGCATATGCCGCACTGGAGTGCACTGTGTTCTATGAATGATTTCTGTATGGGGGCGAGCGAGCCTTCTTTGGCGAGGCCTTCGATGGTGAGAATTTCCGCTCCGTTTACTTCTGGTGCGAGGACGAGACATGATTTGACTGGTGTGTTGTTGACGAGGACTGTGCAGATGCCGCAGTCTCCTCGGTCGCATCCATGCTTCGTCCCCTTCAGCTTGAGTTTTTCACGGAGAAGCCAAAGAAGCGTCCAGTGGTCTTCGACGTCGACCGTTCTTTCCACACCGTTAAGAACAACTTTGATGCTACGCAACAACCACCGCCTCCACACCAAGCAACCTGTTCAAAGCATTCCTCGTAAACGTCTTTACCAGATGAAGCCGGTATTCTTTACTCGCCCTCACGTCGCTAATCGGCGAAACACTCGCCACGGCAAGCTCAACTGCCTTCTCGATTTTTTCACGAATATCGCCGTCTTCCCGGAAAACTTTTTCCGCTTTCCTTGCACGGACAGGCGTCGGCGCAACGCTTGCGTAGGCAAGCCGGACATCTTTTCCGCCGTCGGCTACTAAAGCCGCCACGCCGACCAAGGCCAGGTCTTCGCTCCAAACACGCATCGCCTTGAGGTAGGTGCCTTTCGCGTCTGCCGGCGGCTCTGGAAGAGTTACCGAAACAACCATTTCTCCTTCTTCGAGGACGGTCTTTTTAACTCCCGTGAAGAAGTTTTCGATTGGAATTTTCCTTCCGCCGTTCTTGCTGGCTGTTTCGACGACGGCGTCGTAGACCAGAAGCGCTGGAGCTGTGTCGGCCGCCGGCGAGGCGGTGCAGATGTTGCCCACCAGCGTGGCCCTCATCCTCAAAATTTCATCCGCCACGGTCTTAACCGCCTCCCACAGGACTGGATATTTTTTCCGGACGGGCTCGTATTCGAGGATTTGGTGGTAGGTTACCGTTGCGCCGATCACCAGGCCGCGGCCCGGTTCGTACTTGAGGACGTTCAACTCTTTTATCCGTTTGATGTCGATGACAGCTTTCGGCCTTGTTTTTCTTTCGCGCAAGTCGACGACGAGGTCTGTGCCGCCCGCCAGCAGTTTGGCCTCCCTACCGTATTTGTTGAGGAGTTCAAGTGCTTCGTGGATTGTTTCTGGTGCGTGGTAAAGGAATTTGGGCAGCATCTTCAGGTCACCGCCTCCACCGGGATTTTTTCTTTCTTTGCCTGGATGTGTTTCCAGATGTATTCGGCGGTGATGGGTAGATTTTTCAGGTCTATGCCGATGGCGTCGTAGAGGGCGTTGGCTATGGCTGTTTCGACGGAAAGCATCGAAAGCTCTCCTATTCCTCTTGCGCCGAAGGGGCCGTCGAGCTGCGGGTTTTCGATGATTATTACTTCGTGTTCTTCCGGGATGTCGCTGGCCCTCGCTATCTTGTAGTCGGTGAGGTTGGGGTTGAGCATCCTGCCTTTTTCGTCATAGAAGTAGCCTTCGAGAAGGCCGAGGCTCATCGACTGCAGGGCGCCGCCGTATGCCTGTCCAAGAACTATCGCCGGGTTGATGGCCTTGCCGATGTCGAACGCCGAAACGAGTTTCAGCACCTTCACCATACCTGTGTCCGGGTCAACTTCTACTTCGACGGCGTGCGCTCCGAAAGTCCATTTCAACGCCGGATATCCCTGCCCCGTCTCCGGGTCAAGGTATGTAAGCCTCGCGGCCGAGTAGAAACCTCTTCCGATTACGGGCCCGCCGACGACGTTGCCGTTCGGGTAGACGTAGCCGTTCACCAATTGCCGAAGCTCCAGACCGACTTCAGGCCTTCCCCTGACATGAACCCGTTCGTCGCTGAGAACCAAATCCTCCTTCGAAACACGGAGAACCTGTGAAGCGATATCGAATATCTGGTTCTTCGCATCGCGGGCCGCCATCTGCACGGCTCTTCCGTCCATGAATAAGCCACGGCTAGCCACCGTCTGCCACGAATAGGGCGAAACATCAGTGTGGCGGAAAGGCACCACTTTTATTTTTTCAACGGGAAGCCCGAGCTCTTCTGCAGCTATCTGTGCGAGCGCCGTTTCCGCGCCTTGGCCGATTTCAGTGATTCCAAGCAATAGTTCGGCTGTGCCGTCCTCGTTGAATTTGATAAAAGCCGCTGACGAGGCATTCGGAGGCATCGCCGGAGCTTTCCACAAAGCCGCTATTCCCTTACCCCTAGGCTTTCCAGCGGCGGCCACGGGCTTCTTACCCCAGTCGATTCTCGAGGCCACGGCCCTAATGCATTCATCAATACGGCCCGCGTCTTCTCGCAACACCTCACCCGTCGGCGTAGTCTTGCCGGGAAGAAGAGCGTTCTTCAGCCTAAATTCAACCGGGTCCATTCCCAACTCCCTGGCGACCAAATCCATCTGCCTTTCTATGGCCCAGAGAAATTCAAAATGGCCGAACCCGCGAAAAGCTGTTCCCCATGGATGATTGGTGTAAACCGTCAAGGATTCTGTTTCCACGTTTGGGACATAATAGGGCCCGGTGCATGAATAGCCCGCAGCTCTTCCGACGTTGACGCCGTAGTCCGCGTATGCGCCTGCGTCGTAGACATACAGGATTTTTTCAGCCATGATTTCGCCGCTTCTCTTCACGCCTGTTTTGAGCTTTGCGTACAGCCCCTGTCTGACGGGCGCTGTAATGAACTGTTCTTCACGGGTTAGCTCAAGCTTTACAGGCCTTCCGCCAGCCATTTTAGAAAGCATGACCACAAGCGGCTCGAAGTTGATGCCTGCTTTTCCGCCGAACCCGCCTCCTATGTAGGGAACGTAGACGGAGATTTTGTGTTCGGGCACGCCGAGGGAGACGCTGAGGATGTGTCTGACCGTGAACGGCGACTGAGCGGATGTCCAGATCTTGATTTTTCCGTCGGGCATGTACTGGCCGATGCTCGTATGTGTTTCGAGGGGGACGTGCGATACCTGCGGCATCATGAATTCGTTTTCCAGTATGACGTCGCTTTGTTTGAACCCGAGCTCGACATCTCCCTTCTTCAGCGTGAACCGGCTGGCGATGTTTGTTCCCGGTATCGGATGAAACGCCGGCGAATGTGCGTATTCGCCCAGTTCTTCGTGAACAAGGGGGGCGCCCGGCTTAAGGGCGTCCCTTACGTCGAGAACAGGCTGTAGCGGTTCGTATTCCACTTCGATTAGCTCTGCAGCTTCGTAAGCCTGTTCGAGCGTTTCAGCGACGACCGCTACAACAGGCTCGCCAGCCCAACGTACTTTTTTACGAGCGAGAACGTTGCGGTCGTTTACATACAGTCCAACCCGGAAAGGGAAATCATCGCCGACAGCCACCGCAACGACTCCCGAAGCTTTCCGGGCCTTCTCCGTGTGAATTGCCTTTATTTTCGCATGAGCGTATGGGCTCAACACCAGCTTCGTGTGAAGCATGCCAGGAAGCTCGATGTCGCCGGTGTATTCCGCGACTCCAAGGATTTTTTCGTAGGAATCGACCCGTGGAACGGGTTTTCCTACGTACTTCAAGTCTTCCCGAAAGTTTTTCACGTATATAAAATGGCGCCGTGATTTTTAAATCTAAACACTATACATGTACTGCTCATCACAAAATTTGCTCTATGCATCCAGCTCTTCAGAGTTGTCGCAACATTTTTCGCAGCATCATTTTTTCACCATAGGAGCTGACAAGGGTTAAAAATTGGGTTCGCTTTTTTTATATGCACATGAGTTCTAACCCATCTTTGAACAGGATTTCCCAACTGCTCGATGAGGGAAGTTTTCAGCAAATTCTTGCGGGCGTTGAACAACACGGGGCCGACATGCCGAAGAAAGCCGGCGATGGTGTCTTCGCCGGTCTGGGCAAAATTAGCGGAAGAGACGTGGCCGTGGCTGCACACGACCCGACATTTGCCGGAGGTTCTTTGGGCGAAGTTGGGTTACGGAAGATCGCGAAACTCTATGAATTGGCCGCTCGGCTGGGGATTCCCGTCATTGTCCTCACGGATTCTTCTGGAGCAAGGCTTCAGGAAGGCGCGAGGTCGCTTTTGGCGGTCGGCGAATTGATAAAAACCGCGAACGCGGCCCACGGTAAAATTCCGCAGGTAAACGTCGTCTTCGGAGGTGGAGTTGGTGGAGCGGCTTTCACGGCGGCCGTCGGCGACGTCGTCATCGGCGTGAGCAAAACTGGATACATGTTTCTCCATGGGCCTCGCGCCGTTAAACACGCTCTCGGACAGGATGTAACCGTGATGGAGCTGGGCTCGGTTAAATCTCTCGCCGAAACATCGGGAATGATTCATTTCCTCGTTGAAGAAGAGACAGAAGCCATCTCCCTCGTCAAAACGATCCTCAGCTATCTGCCGTCAAACAGCCGCGAGACGCCACCCGCTTCGGCGAAACCGATTTACCTGCCGAAAACAACGGAACAGCCGACCGAAACTCGAAAACTCATCGACGAAATCATCGACGCCGGAACGTTTCTCGAATTTCATTCAATGTATGCCAAGAACCTCGTAGTTGGACTGGGCCGGGTGGACGGGCTTGTCGTCGGAGTCGTCGCGAACGAGCCGCAGCATTTTAACGGCTACATCGACATCAAAGCATGCATCAAGCTGTCTCATTTCGTCAACCTCTGCAGCAATTTCAACATCCCCGTCCTCACGATAGTGGACACACCCGGGTTCGAGCCGGGCGTCGCGGCAGAACACAACGGCATCATCAGAGAGGGAGTCGATGTCTACAAAGCGTACTTGAACGCGTCCGTCCCCAAGATAACTTTGCTCGCCGGAAAAGCCTACGGCGGAGCCTTCATCGCCATGTGCAGTAAGGGAATTGGAGCGGACTATGTTTTCGCTTTCCCGACGGCGGAGGCGGCTGTTCAACCGCTTGAAATTTCAGCCGAAATTCTTTTCCGCAAAGAGCTGGAAAAGCTGTCGGGAGAAGAGAGAGCGAAGGCGTTTTCGCAGTACGTCGAAAACCTGCGTAAAATCGCCCGTGGAGAAGCCTTGCTGGCGATGGGTGTCGCCGACGAAATAGTGTCCCGTGAAAACGTGAAGAAATCTATTTCAGCGATAATGCAAAAAATGTACACAAACTACGTCAAATACCGTCTAAAACATTAAAAATTTTTTATACGCCGTATTTTTCGGCGTATCTGCGGAGGGCCTGTTTGAAGGGTTCGATGGGAATTTCGACTATTCCCGCGCCTATCTGACCTATGCCGGGTTTTTTGTGGGCGATTCCGGTGTCGGCGACGGGTGATATTCCCAGCCGGAGAACTTTCCTGATGTCTATGGCCGTCGGTGTTCCGTCGAACTCGAGGTATGGAATCGTGAAGTAACGGTGTTTTCCGTAGGTTATCCGCCCCATCCGGTTCGTCATTTCCAAGGCTTGTTTGACGTCTCCGCCGACGAACTTGACTATCGCCGGGCTTGCGGCGATGGCTGCACCTCCGAGGCCGGCTGTTTCGGTGATTGTGCTGTCGCCTATGTCCGGGTTTGAGTCGGCTTCCGAATATCCGGGGAAGTAGAGGCCTTTGGGAACCGGTGCTTGGGTGGTGAACCATTCGTCGCCGAGGCCGCTGACGCGGATGCCCAAGTCTGTTCCGTTCCTGCTAATCGCCGTAACTATCGTGCTGTATTTGATGTTGTGTGCTTTGTCGGCCATCAGCTTGCAGGATGCCATGGCGAGGTTGAGGAAGAAATGGTTGTTGGCGTCGATGGTCGCGAGGACGGTTCGGGCCGTCGACGTGTCCGCGGCCTTTAGAACGTATGGAGCGATTTCGCGGAATAAGAGCGAAGTTGCGGCCACGTTTCGGTTGTGGCATTCGTCTCCCATGTGGATGGCTTGAGCGATGATGTTGCGTAGGTCGATTCCGCCTTTGTCTTTGACGGATTCTCGGACGGCGGCGGCCAAAACATCGGCGAAAGATGTATTGAGATATTTCAGCCGCTCCAAAACCTCCTTCGAATAAGCTCCAAACCGCAACACTTTCCCCAAACCTTCGTTGATGTTGCTGAAAGATTTGGAATCTCCGTCGCTGAGGACAAACAGCTTCATCGAAGGCGATATCACTCCAGCCATCGGCCCCACCGCGCGATGATGATGGTTCGGCTCGAGGACTATTTCCCCCCTTTCGGCCAGTTTTTCGGCCTTCTCCTCCGTTTCGGCCCAGCCTTCGAAAAGCGCGGCCCCGATGATCGCGCCTCTGAGGGGGCCGCTGGCTCTTTCCCACTTGATAGGCGGCCCCGCGTGGGTCAGACGGTAATCTTGGCTGAGAAAAGTTATGGCCTTTCTTGCTTCAACGACGTCGACGAGGACGGGCCTTGTTTCAACCATCGATTCGAAGGCTTTTTGGTTGGCTTTTTCGATTGTTTCTTTCAGGCTTTCCATGTTTCATTCCGACGTTACGGCGATTACTCTGCAGTAGGCGGTTTCGCCCCCTTCGAACTTGAAGGGCAGGGCCATGATGAGACAGCGTTTGTTGGCGACTTTTTCGATTTCGCCGCCGATGTTTTCGACGTGAAGAATCATCTTCGGGAACAAAGCTATGTGCATCACCTGATAGTTTTCAGGCCACGGCATCAGCTCGTCGATTTTCTTCCCCCATTTCTTCTCTGCTTCGGCGACGAGGTCGGGCCTCGCCCTGCGTATCACCGTGTTGAATGGGTGGTCTTGCGAAGCGGCGTCGATGCCGAGCCACCGAATCTTCTTTTCGATGCACCACCGCGCAAATTCAGCTGTTGGCCCGGGATGTTTGCACATGTATCGAACTTCGTCGGGCTCGGGTCCGCACCATGCATATCGGTGGTATCCTGTGTGGATGATGAGGATGTCGTCAGGTTTGATTTCGAGGCCTGCTTCTTTCGCCGCCTTCTCGATGGTTTGGCTGGTGTAGATGTCGTAGTCTCCGACGTATTTGCTGATGTCGAGGACAAGGCCTTCGCCGATGAAGTAGTTGATGTCTATGCTTGCGATGTCTTTGCCTCCCGTCATGAAATGAAGCTGGCCGTCGAAATGCGTCCCCGTGTGCAAAGGCCCTTCGATGTACTGTGCGTTGACGTTGTGTTCACTCAACCGCTTTATCCATGTCACTTTGAACGGCGGATACCACATGAACGGCGGTGCTTTGGGGCTGGTCGGTTGCGAAAGGTCGTAAATTTTTATCTTTGACCAATCCCAGACAGATTTGTTGCTCACATATTAGAATAGCGCGACACTAATATAAATACTGGCCGACGAAAACCCATACTGTCGAAGATGAGTTCTTATCAAACTGTGAATTTTGTCATACGCGGGCTTTATAGGGATTCTGTTCAGTTGATGGAAGTAACGGAACGCGTCAAACGGCTTGAAGGAGTTTTGGATGCGGCGGTGGTGATGGGGACGGCGGCGAATAAGGAATCGCTCGTGCCTATGGGGTTGTTGACGTCCGAAGGGGAAAAGGCAGGGCCGAACGACATAATCATCGCGCTCAAAGCGACCGCCAACGTCGAACAACTGCTGGAACAGGTCAAAAAAATTATTTTCGAAATCAAAACCACGACCGCGAGATTTGCGAACATCGACGATGCGATGAAGATGCACCCCGACATCAGATACGCCTCGATATCCATCCCCGGCAAATACGTCGAAGAAGTAGCGTTAAACCTCCTCCAGCACGGAGTAAACCTATTTATCTTCAGCGACCACGTGCCCATCGAAACAGAAGTCTTGTTGAAAAAACAGGCCGCTTCACGGGATTTACTCGTGATGGGCCCCGAAGCGGGGACGGCCATCGTCTCCGGCATCGGTTTCGGGTTCGCGAACAAAGTTGCCAGCGGAAACATCGGCGTCGTGGCCTCTGCCGGCTCGGGAATCCAAGAATTCGTAACTCTTCTCGACCGCTACGACATGGGCATCAGCCACGCGATAGGGGTTGGTGCAAGAGACCTCAGCAGGGATGTCGGAGGAATTATGACCAGAAAAGCCTTACAAACGCTGAACAACGATGAAAAAACCAAGATAATCGCCTTAATCGCTAAACAGTCCGACATCGCCGTAGTCCGCGAAATTCTCGAAGAGGAGAAACTGTCTAAACCCCTCGTCCTATCCCTTCTCGGATACGAAGAAAAGGTTTCCGATTATCCACAGTCGCCGACACTTCACGGATTGTTTTTGCATGCCGCACATGCTCTCTCTAAAACTATGTATGAGAAGGCGTTCGGAGCCTTGAAGAAGGAGGTAGAAAGGTTGAAAACCCTTGTCATACGTCGCGACGGTTACCCCCGGGCCTTCTACAGCGGAGGAACGCTCGCCACCGAAACAGCCTACCTGTGGGCGAAAGCCGGGCTGAAAGTCTACACAAACTTAAACTTCCCACGGGCCGAGAAAATCGACAACCCATACACGTCGGTGCAGGCAACGGTAATCGACTACGGCTCCGAAGAATTCACCGAAGGAAGGCCTCATCCAATAATCGACCCAACCCTCAGAAACAAACGCATCATTTCGGAGCTTAACTCGAACGAAGCATCCTGCATCGCCATGGACCTCATCATCGGCTACGGAGCGCCCGACAACATCATCGCGAAAATATTTGACGAAATTGGAGACGCTATCGTCAAGAACAGGGACAAAAGGTTCGTCATAAGGCTTGTCGGCACTAACAAAGACCACCAATGGGGTCAAACAAATCTTCTCGACAAATTCGGCGTCGTAACGACGGCTTCGAACGCTCTGGCGGCGATGTTTTCAGCGGCATGTGGGTTGGGGGAACCGGCTGTGCTGGAAAAGTTGGCTGAAGAGCTTTCTGTGGAGGTGAAAATTTGAAGATAGAGGAAATTCCTAAGGTTTTATGCATCGGTGTTTCGATCTTTTCTGACAGCTTGAAACGTCAAGGAGTTGAAGTGGTTGATGTCGACTGGTCCCCTCCCGCTGAAATCGAACAGGACATCAAAGACATCCTGGACAAGATTATGTAAGTATCATCAAGGTCTCCAAAAAGCCGGCAACAGTGGACAGCCCAGTCGAAGCGCCTATCCGCAGAGCATCAGCCAAAGGCCCTACAGGGTCTTCTCGGTTTGAAAGAGCTTCGGCGAGACGGTAGACTGGTAGAAACGTGCATCCATGATGTGCATGTTCCATCATTTTCCAACTCGGCCACCTTGAATAAACCATGGCCCGCTCCACGAATGGCTTGGCGTCAACGGATATGTTGCAAAGGCGATGCGCGAGGAGAACTCCTGAAACAAAGTCGTCTCCCGACGGTGTGAGGCCGGGTCCGATCCCTATAACCCTGCGAGCCAAGTCCGTGATGCATCTGCTCCTTACGGCCTGCACGCCATTCTTAACCGCCTCATCGAAGCTGGACAAAGATGCTATCGTCAAGTAGATGTTGTACGCCAGACGTAGAGCTTTTTTGTCGAGCGTTTCGCTTGGAATTATTTTTTCACAGCCTCGGCGTGAAGTCAACTCTACGCCAACGCCGTTTTTGAATAATAACGTCGAGTTTTCGACCGCCCCTTCAAGGCCATCATGCAAAATATTTTTCAGTTTTTCCCAATTATTCCTCACGGAGACCGAATAAGGTGTCAGCGGTTTTTCCGCGAAAATCACCACGTCATCATCTTCGGTGCGGAGGTAAATCGCTTTCTCACCTTTTCCTTCAACCCAAACACGCCGTCTCTGTCCGAAGATGGCGTTCACTTCGCATCCAGCCAACCCACCGAACTTCATCCCACAATTACAAGCGCAATACATAATTTCAATTTTTTGCTTACACAATAACGACAAGGAGAAGGTAAATTGACTTGCTAAACTGACTGAAAAATCTATTTATTGATGCATCATATTCTTGATACATGGTCAAACCATCTGTTCCCATATCTTTTGAGGAATTCAAGTTCAGCGTCGAGGAAATCGAAGAATTTCTCCGAGGAGCTCCGCCGGATGAAAAACTGTTGAAGCCCTATACTCCGAAGCTCTATCGTTTGAAAACCGGTGAACCGGTCGTCATCAGGGCCGTCGATAAAAGCGAAGCACCTGCGATGCTACAGTCTCTGAAACAGCTCATCGACCACAACTACGATAAAGACTTCTACCATCTCGTCGCCGTCAGGCTTTATTCGGAGATTCTGGCGTGGATTCAAAACCGTATTAAAGACCATTACGCATTGGTAGCCACCAACGCCGACGGCGAGTTGATGGGCATCGTCAACCACAGGTTCGCGAGCCCAGAACTCTGCATCAGCCTTCACACGATAGCGCTTAAACGCGCCGAAAGGCTGGGCATCATGCTTTATGCAGCCAAGATTGAGCACGCCTTCGACTTTGTGGGTGCTAAGGAGTGGTGGGCGACTTTCGAAAGCCCGTTCGGGTATAGGATGGGTTTCAGGCTTCAGCACGGCATGAAACCATGGCCCGAGTTTCAGCACGAGCTTGGAGGAGGCCGGGTCTTCTACATCACCAAGGAAAGATGGGACAGAGTGGTTAAGCCCGACCTCATCCAGAGGGGGCTAATGGGTGAAAGACCTGTTCCCGAAGACTTGCTGAAAAAGAGCATGCCTCTCAAGCCCACTCAGAAAATCGAAATCGAAATCTAAACCCCCACAATTTGTTAATCTGTAATAATGTTAAATAGAATACCGCGTTTCTGTCAATATGCGATACATCGGAGCAGCCGTTCCCCGTCTAGAGGACAAAAGATACGTAACCGGGCGGGGGCTTTACGTTGACGACATCAGTCTACCCAAGATGCTTCATGCGGCTGTCCTCCGGAGCAGCTATGCCCACGCACGCATCTTGAAAATCGATAAATCAAAGGCACTTGCCCTCAAGGGTGTTGTCGCGGTCTACACGGCTGAGGACCTCGGGCATCTGAACGGGCCTTTACCACCTTCCGTGTCGCCGCTTCCCCAATATCCCATCCCATACATGAAAACTCATTACGCACTCGCCAAAGACAAGGTAAGGTACGTTGGCGAGCCAGTTGCGTTCGTGGTTGCGGAAAACCGGTATGTCGCGAAGGACGCGTTGGAGTTGATAGAAGTTGAATACCAGCCTCTTCAGCCCGTCGTCGACGTCGAGAAGGCAATCCAGCCCGACTCCCCGCTTGTCCACGAAGATGTCCCGAACAACATAGCGGCGAAACACGTCATTAAAGTGGGGGACACATCGAGCGCAGCTCATGCCGACCTCGTCGTCAACGAAAGATTTGTTTTCAACCGCGGCGCCGGAGTTTCAATCGAGACACGCGGCGTAGTCGCTTCATACGAGCAGAAGACAGGCCAGCTGACGATATGGGATTCGACGCAGGGCCCCATCCCAATCCGGAACACCTTGGCCAAGCATTTCGGAATTCCGCTGCATCTCGTCCGGGTGGTCGCGCCAGACGTGGGCGGTGGGTTCGGGCCCAAAATCATGCTCTTCTATCCCGAGGAAATTTTGACCACTTTTGCGTCAATCAAAACGGGCAGGCCCGTGAAATGGGTTGAAGACCGGCGAGAATACATGGTGGCTGCCAACCAAGAGAGGATTCAAGTTCACTACGTCTCCGCGGCCTTCTCACGGGACGGGAAAATCTTGAAGCTGAAGGACAGGTTTCTGGTCGATACCGGGGCTTACACACCTTATGGAATAATGGTTCCGATCATCACTTCGGGCACTTTGCCGGGCCCTTACAAAATCCCCGCTTTGGAGATTGAGTTTGCCTCGGTTTACACCAACAAGACAGTGGTTAGCCCGGTCCGTGGAGCTGGAAGGCCCGACGCAGTTTATGTGATGGAACGGGTTATGGACATCGCCGCCGACAAGCTTGGAATAGACCGTGCGGAAATCAGGCGAAGGAATTTGATTCAGCCGAATGAATTTCCCTACGACACGGGAATCGTCTACCAAGACGGAGGCCCGGTCAGATACGACAGCGGAAACTATCAAGCCGTGTTGGAGAAGCTTCTGCAGCGCATCGGTTACAGCTCGTGGCGTGAAAGGAAAGAACAATACCGTCGACAGGGGAGGCGCGTCGGCCTCGGTCTGGCCCTCTATGTTGAAGGAAGCGGTGTCGGGCCCTATGAGATGGCCCGTGTCACAGTTACACCGGCAGGTCGAATTGTTGTTGCGACAGGCGTCGGCTCCCAAGGTCAGGGCCATTTTACGACGTTGGCCCAGATTGCTGCGGACGTTCTCGGCGCCGATTTGAACAGCGTGGATGTCGTCGTCGGTGACACAGACCAGATGCCTTGGGGCATAGGGACGTTCGCGAGCAGGTCTGCGACAATCGCCGGAAACGCAGTCTACCTCGCGGCCTTAGAGGTGAAGAAGAAGGCCGCGGAAATAGCGGCCAAAGCCTTTGAAGTGCATCCCGACGACCTCGAATTCCGAGACGGAAAAGTTTCTGTTCGAGGATTTCCCGAAAAAAGTTTGTCGCTTGCGGAGCTCGCGGTCATGGCTCATCCCATTCGTGGCCTGATACAGAGGGAGCCGGGCCTTGAGGCGACGAAGTTCTTCAGCCCCGCACAATCGGTTTTCGGCGCGGGAGGACATGCGGCGGAAGTCGAAGTCGACGTCGAAACGGGAAAGATACGTGTCATTCGCTACGTTATAGTGCACGACAGCGGGTCGGTCATCAACCCCCTCATCGTCGAAGGCCAGATAATAGGCGGACTGTCCAACGGCCTCGGCTCCGCCCTACTGGAGGAAATCGTCCACGACGAACAAGGCCAGCCTCTCACGGCAACCCTCGCAGATTATCTCATCCCGTCGGCGGTGGAAACACCGGACATAATCGAGACAGCACACGTTGAAACTCCTACGCCTCTAAACCCGTTAGGCGTTAAAGGTGTCGGCGAAGGCGGAGTCATACCCGTAGCGGCGGTCATCGCTTCAGCCGTCCAAGACGCGTTTGACGGCCGAATAATCCCATCTGAAAGCCCGCTAACTCCATCGAAGATGCACCGACTTTTTTCAGAAAATCGTTAGAATACATGTTTTAATGAAACATACCTCTTTGAAAAAAATTTAAGTAAAACTCAGTCATAATAAGGTATGTGAACGAGAAAATATCAAGAAGGAAAGCGCTTTCAACCGCTGGCAAAGTTGCTGCAGGCGTTGTCGGCGCAGGTATCGTCGCGGGAGTCGGCGGATATTTCGCTGGATCTTCAACCGCCGCACCAACTACCGTAACAAGAACAGTCGGAGCGGCGACCGTCACCGTTCCTACAACTGTCACGCAAACCGTTACGCGGACCATGCCTGCAGCCGAGCGGAAAGTTGTAATGGCCCTCGTTTTGGCCGGATACATCGAGGGTTCTACGTGGGATGGCCGACAGTTTAAGGCCGCAGAAAGGCTGAAGAAACTTTATCCGTGGTTCGATTTTGTGTATGACGAAGGCGTCATCCTCAAGGGCAAAGACCCCATTTCGTCGGCAAGAGACTTGATCGCTGTCAGCAAGGCCAACCTCGTTTTCGGAAGCTGGGAGCCAGTGGGTATACCGGGATTCCACAGAATCGCCGACGAATATCCCAACGTCTACTTCCTCGGCATCATCGCAAGCGATCTTTCGTCAAGGAGAAACTTCGTACGAGTCTTCGTCCGCCAGTATCAGGCCATGTATCTTGAGGGGCTCGTCGCCGGAGCCATCACACGCACCAACAAGATCGGCATCGCTGTGGGGCCTGCGGCTGTCCAGAACTATCGGCGTATGGCCGCCTTCTACCTCGGCATCAGGGACGCCAACCCCAACGCAACCCTCTACGTCAAATACGTGGGCGAATGGTTCGACCCGCCGAAGGAAAAAGAGGTGTCGCTGGCCCTGCTCGACCTCGGCGTAGACGTGCTCACACATTACACGGACTCGGTCGAACCCCTGAAGGTGGCTGAAGAAAACAAGAAATGGTTCGTCGGAAAAGACACCGACATCGTCGGACTCTACGGATGGTCATCTACGGACACCGTAGCCGTCTCCTTTGACACAAGATGGGAGGTGATGTTCGACCGCATCATCAAAGAATACTTGGCCGGCACCACACATCCCGACAGGCTGTGGTTCGTCGGAATGAACGAGCACATTTCGATGCCTGAAAACAACCCGATAATGCCGGGACAAACCAAACTGCCTGCCGTCGACCTTCAGAACAACAACAAAGTCGGTTTGGACGCCATAAGCCCGAAAGCGAGACCGCTGATTCCAGATAGGATACTGAACCTTATCGAGCAGAGAAGGGCGCAGATGATGGCCGGTGCTTGGGACCCGTTCTATGAGCACGAGCTGGTTAGCAGCGGCGAAGGCATCGAAATTCCGGAGCTAAACTTGAAAGTTCCGCCGAAAGGCACGGTGGTCAAGCCCGCGAAGCAAATGCCTTCAGACGAGTTCCTGCTCGGACGCCTCAACTTCCAGCTCGACGGCATCGTGTTGGTCAAATAAACATCCTTCGTTTATTTTTTATTCCTTAATGTATGGTTGTCCAAGGGCCTCTGGCTTCATCAAAGCCCATCGTCGCCTGAATCTTTCCGTCGAAATTATCGTCAGTATGATTATTGTCAAGAGGAAGGGCAGCATCCTGTTGACCGGGAGAGGCGCCGGGAACCCCGGAAATATAGATTCTGGCGATATGGCGAACTGCCATACGAACCCAAACGCCAAAGCGCCCACCAGCAGTATGCCCGGCCTCCACAGCGAGAACATCACGAGTCCGAAGGCAAGCCATCCGAGGCCTTTCGTCGGCAGATGACTCCACGCGCCGAGGTAGGAGAGCATCAGAACCGCGCCCGAAAACCCGCCCAACGCGCCGCCGACCGTGGTGCAGAAATATCTCGTCCACGTGACGTTCACGCCCGAAACCTCCGCCGCGGCCGGGTTTTCGCCGACCGAACGTATCTTCAACCCAAAATGGGTGCGGGTCAAGACGAACCAGATTATTATCACGACGGCCAACGCGATGAAGAACGCCGGCGTTAGCCCGCTTATCCGTGGAATGGTTGCTTTCAACGGCCCCGTGTATCTGTCGGCCCAGTAGGTGACGAACCCTGTGGCGAAGAGCCACACGCCCATGCCGCTGATGATTTGGTTGACACGGAGTGAAACCGAGAGCATGGCGTGAAACAGTCCGAGGAACGCCCCCACCAAAGTCCCGGTTGCGAATCCCCATAACGGGCCGAAGGCCTGCGCGGTGAGGAACGAAGTCGCGGCCCCGAAAAGCATCAACCCCTCAATTCCGACGTTGATGACCCCCGACCTTTGCGTAAGCAGCTCACCGACGGCTGCAAGGACGAGGATGGTCGAAACCTCGAGAAAACGTGTTGTGAAAGGCCACAGAGTAGGCGAAATTTCTATCATTTTTTCATCACCTTCAACCTGTAGTTGTAGAAGAACTGGAAGGCGGCGAAAGTGATGGATATCATTCCGAGGAACAGGAAGTCAAAGCCGAACGGTAGACGCAACCGTCTGACGAGTACGGTTGCTCCGACGATGATGGAGCCCATGAAGAAGGATGCGGGGATGGCGGGTACCGGGTTGAGGAGCGTGACGAGGCCGAGTATGATGCCCCAGTAGGTTAGGTCGCCGACGGCTTTGTATGCTTCCGGTCTGGGAATCATTAGGAAGGCTGGGTCGCCCGCCCACATATGGTAGCCCGCCAGCCCGGCGATGGCCCCTCCGAGGCTCATGACGAGCACCGACATCTTGAATTCATCTATTCCGACGTATTTTGCGGTGTTGATACTATGGCCGAGGACTCGGATTTTGAATCCCGTAGTGGTTTTGGTGAGGAACACAAACAGCACCACCGCCAAGGCGATGGCTAAGAAGCTGGTGAAAGGTGTGTTGAAGATGTAGGGGGCGTGAGCTGATTTCGGCAACGGCCTGCTCGATGATTCTGCGATTCCAGCCCAAGGCCCTCCGACCACAAGCAGGTAGATCAGCCAAAAGGCGATGTTGTTCATCATCAAGGTGACCACCACCTCGTTGACGTTGAATTTACCCCTCAAAGTGCCGGCGATAGCCCCGTAAAGCGAGCCCGCCGCGGCGGCGCCCAACAGAATCAGCGGAATCAGGATTTCGGATGGAAGGCTCGCGAAAGTGTAGGCCATGAAAAAGGCGCCAATCGTCCCGAGGTAAAATTGTCCTTCCATGCCGACGTTCCACAGTCCCGCCCGCAACGGAATGATGAAAGCCAGCGTGGTAAACAGAATCAGCACAGACCTGTGAATTGTAAGCGAAAGGCCCAGCTTTGGGTCGAAGGCGAAGGAAAACATGTTCTGGTAGGCAACTAACGGGTCGGCTCCTTCATACATCAGCACAAGGCTGAACAAAACGAAAGAAGTCGCGATGGAAAGCAAAGAAATTTCAACAGCCCGTCTTCCCGAAATGATGATTATTCGTTCGCGTTTAATTCTACCGATATCCAGCTTAAGCACGGTTCACACCTCTTTCGGCAAAACCACCAGCGATCATCGCCCCTATTGCCTCCTTCCTCAAGTTTATGTTTTCAAGAATGTCGACGAAACGGCCTTCGAAGATGGGGGCCACCCGGTCGCTGAGCTGTAGAATTTCGTCGAGGTTTTCAGATATGAGAACAACCGATATTCCCTTCTGCTTGCATTCCAGCAATTTTCGCCTCACGTAGTTTTCCGCAGCTATGTCGAGGCCTTGGGTCGGAAGGTTTGCGATGATTATCTTCGGAGTCTTGAGGAGAACACGACCGAGAATGAGCTTCTGCAGGTTGCCTCCCGAAAGGTGAGCCGCTTTAGTCGTCGGCCCCGGAGCAACCACGTTAAACTCCGAAATGACTTTTTCGGTATATTGTTTGGCCAGCTTATAGTTTATCATCCCTCCCCTGGACATCTCCTTCTCAAAATAATACATCAGTAGAACGTTATCGACGAGGCTGAGGTCGCCGACGGCGGCGACACCAATCCTCTCCGGCGGTATGTAGGCCAAACCCATCTTCAAACGGTCGAGGACGGAGGTTTTCGTGATGTCTTTTCCGTCGAAGTAGATTTTCCCCCCCACTGGCTTCCTCAACCCCATGATGGTTTCCGCGAGCTCCTGCTGCCCGTTCCCCGTGACGCCGGCGACCCCGAAAATCTCACCTTGACGCAGCACGAAATCGACATCCTTGAAAGCGACGAGCCCTTTGTCGTTCAACGCAGAAAGTTTTTCGACTCTGAGGATTTCCGCTCCCGGCTCGGTGGGCACCCGCTCCAACTCGAAACTCAACTCCCGCCCCACCATGTATTCGGCGAGTTTCGGAATGGATGCCTCCGCAATCGAAAGACTTTTCACGACCTTGCCACGCCGCAGAATCGTCACCCGATGACTGATCGAGAAAACTTCGGGCAGTTTATGCGTGACAAACGGGACGAGCGTCACCTTTTCTTTGGAGACGGCCTTGATGGAATCGAGGAAGGCATCTATTTCCGGCGGCGTCAAAACGGACGTGGGCTCGTCGAGGATGAGGATTTTGGCTCCTCTGTAAAGGGCTCGGACGATTTCGACGAGCTGTTTTTCCCCGGCGGAAAGCTGCCAAACCCGTGCGTCCAAATCGATTTTGAAGCCGAACCTTCTGCATAGTTCTTCGACTTCTTTTCGGCTTTTCTTTTTGTCGATGAATTTTCCCGTGTTTGGGTGTCCGAGAATTATGTTTTCCAGAACGGTGTGGGCGGCGATTAGTCTTCGGTGCTGGTGGACCATGCCGATGCCCTTGTTTATGGCGTCGAGGGGAGAGCGGAATACGACTTTCTCCCCGTTGAGATAGATTTCGCCTTCATCTGGTTGTAGAATTCCGAAGAGTATGTTCATCAAAGTTGTTTTTCCGGCACCGTTCTCGCCTAATATAGCGTGTATTTCGCCACGTTTCATAACGAGGTCGACGTGGTCTAACGCCGTAACTCCGTTGGGAAACCGTTTCACCAACCCCCTTATCTCTAGTATACTTTCTGAATCCGGCCTCGTAAACATGCTCCAACATTCATATATTTCACCGCTACAATAAGAATATTGTTTGCCTCACTGCCGACATCGAGGGTCGGTGACTCAATCTTCGAATTTCAGTTCCGTCCTTTCTTCCCGCCTGTAGATGATTTTGCCGTCTTTAATCACCAGAATGGGTTCGGATTGATTCCAAACAGCTTCGTAAACAGAGGAGGCGTCCAGAATCACAAAATCCGCATTCCCGCCCGTCTCCAGCCCATAGGACACTAACCTCATGGCCTTCGCTGCTTTGGCTGTGACCATGTCGAAGACTTTTTCCACTTCGTTCAAACTCATCATACGCAGAAGATGTGCGGCCAAGAAAGCTATTTCGGTCATCTTGTTGCGTCCGAAGGGGTAGTAGGCGTCCGCTATGTCGTCTTGGCCCAGCGCGACGTTGATTCCGTGTTTCAGAAGCTGTTTCACGGGTGCGTGCAAAGGCCCTGTATGCGGGTTGGAGATAACGGATACATCCGCTTTTTTGAGGAGCTGCATAAGCGGTGTTAGAACATTTTTCGGATACAGGGACAAGGCTCTTGCATGATGGGCGGACGACCGTCCAACCATGTTTTCCGCTATGGTTTTTCTGGCGAGATATCCGGTCGTTCTCAAGTTTGAGTTTCCGGCGTCGTCAGTAAGCATGGCCACGTCCTTGTCGAAGGCCTTCGCTATTTCAAACATCTTGTCCACGTGCAAACGAGAATCTTCAGCCGACCGCTCAATCCATGGAATTCCACCGACGACGTCGCATCCCAGCTCCATCGCCTTCCACACCAGCTCTTCGGCGCCAGGGTCCTTTAACACCCCCTCCTGCGGAAAGGCCACAACCTGTAAGTGCACCAACCCTGCAAAGGTTTTCTTTAGACGGAGAACAGCCTTCACAGCGGTGAGGCCCGCTAAAGTATCGGTGTCAACAAAGGCCCTGACGTACAGACAACCATGCTTCACTGCCTCGGCCAGAGCCCGTTTCCCGTTCTCAAAAATCACATCATCGCTATACCATTTCTTGACCTTCGCGGCGATTCGAATCGCCTCCGAAGCATCCAGCATCTTCTCCTGCTGATACAGCCGAAGCGCGTCATCGCCGATTTTCTCGAATGTATAGACTTTGCAGAGATGAAGATGCGGATTGACGAAGGGCGCCGTTACAAGCTTTCCGCGTACATCTATCTCGGATTCACAGCGGAGCCTGTCATGGCTGATTTCAACAATTTTACCGTCCCTCACTCCAATGTTCACAAGGCCTTCATCAAACCTCACTCGCGCATTCTTCAACACAAGTTCATACAAACCATTCAGCCACCCTTTCGGTTCGCCTAATGCATTACGCATCCTAAAGTGAATAGATTTATGACAAAAATCACTAAATTTATATAGTGTTAAGCCTTATAACAGGCGTGAATAAAATTAGTAGAAGAAAGGCCCTTTCCACCGCTGGCAAGGTAGCCGCAGGGGTGGTTGGTGCTGGAATTGTCGCAGGTGTGGGCGGATATTTTGCCGGCAGCTCATCCGCTCCTGCGAGAACAGTCACCGAGACAAGAACCGTTGGAGCGGGAACGGTTACCGTTCCGACAACAGTCGTGCGCACCGTAACCGCTGGCGCTGAGCTGAAAAAGCAGTTGACGGTTCGAGCTGTTTTTCAGACTCCGGTCAGCGAGCCTTGGGACGGCGCTATTCACGCAGCGATTTTGGCCGTAGCCGAGGAATACCGTCCCAAAGGGATTACCGTCGACTACCAGTTTGTGGATAGGAAAATAGACCCGCGTGATTATGAGCTGGCTTTGAGGGATGCGGCGCGGGTGGCGGATATTGTTTTTCTCGACGCCTTCCTCAAAGAGGACATTGCACGAAGAGTTGCAAAAGATTTTAAGAACGTCGCTTTCGCCGCGGGAAGCGAATTTCTACCAACCCAGCCCAATTTCGCCGTCTTCGACAACTGGCTCCATCAACCAGCCTACCTCGCAGGCCTTATTGCGGGAAGAATCACAAAGACTAACCGAATAGGCACTGTCGCGGCGATGGACATCAACGAAGTCAACCGAATCGTAAACGCTTTCATCGTAGGGGCGAAAACCGCCAACCCCAACGTCAAAGCCAAGGTAGTCTACCTGCTCGGCAACATCCCGCCGGGAGAATCACCGTGGTATCATCCGGCGACGGCGAAAAGACTCGCCAAAGCGATGATCGACTTGAACGCAGACGTTATCTTCGCCGAAAGAGTTGGAGCAGAGGAGGCCGCCGTCGAAGCGAAGGCGGAGGGCAAAGACGTCTGGATTATCGGGAACATGGCTGACCAGTATTCGAGAGCGCCAACCGTAACCATCACGAGCCTCGTCTGGGACATGAGGCCGACGGTTAGGATTGCGTTTGAACGTGTGCTTTCCAAGACCTATGTAGCCGACAACCTCGGGACATATTCGTGGATGAACTTCGGCGGCTCATATCTCGCGCCCTTCCATGAATTCGGGAAACCATCACCACCGTTGACAACGGCCATCATCAACCTCGTCAAAGAATGGGAAACGAAAATCATGGAAGGTTTGACCTGGATACCCATCAACGAGTTGGCTTCCGTGTCAGACTTTTAAATCACCAACATCTTTTTTCTTTGGATTTAGGGAAAGGCGATGGACCCCGCAGTTAGGTTAGTGAATGTTTCGAAGACCTTCGTGGGAGGGGTGAAGGCAGTTGACAACATTTCACTCGAACTCCAGCCTTTTCGAATATTCGGAATCGTAGGGCCCAACGGAGCGGGAAAATCCACTATCATGAACATCGTTGCCGGTTACCTTATCCCCGACTCGGGCGAAGTCTGGGTAAACGGGTTGCCCGTACTCGACTATCATCAAGCCATCAACACATGCGGAGTGGTCAAAGTCGAACAACATCCCAACCTCGCGCCATTCCTCAGCCCATCACAGCATCTATCGATGCTTCTTCCCGGCCTGATTCCGGTAAAGGGGTTCAAGACGAGGGCCCAGCAAATACTCCGGGAGCTGGGTGTTCAAATAGACCTCGATGCCCGCGTAGAAGACCTTCCGATAGGACATCTAAGAGCATTCGAAATCGCCAAAGCCCTGCTGCAGAGTCAGATCTTGATGGAAAGAGGCCTCAAGCCGATTCTGATACTTGATGAGGCCACCGCTTTTCTTCCCCTTTCCCAGAAACACGCCCTCAAAAAAATTCTCAAAAAACTTGTCACACAACAATACACCGTCATCCTTGTTTCACACGACTTACCGGAAGTCATCGACGTGGCCGATGAAATCCTAGTAATGGTCGGCGGAAGAGTATCGGCTCGCTACCAATCGGCCGGGCTTGAAGTATCGAAGTTGGTCAAGTCCATGTTCGACACTGAGGTAAAGTACGAGTTCGCTTCCCAGAGAAAACTAACCACCGAGGCGGAAGCCCTCGCCGTAGAAGGCCTCCACGTTAAAGACGACAGAGGCCATTTGGTCATCAAAGATCTTAACATGCGAATTTTGTCGGGAGAGGTTCACGGCGTAGCTGTTTTCCCGGGAACCGGCGAAAAAGAGTTGGTCGAAAGCATTTTCGGTCTGCGGAAAATCGAAAAGGGCCAACTGTTTCTTTTCGGCGAAAAAATCAAGAATCCTTCGGTTTCTTTGATGCGTGAAAAAGGTGTTGCGCTTCTTTCCGACGACAGGATAAAAGACGGGTTGTTAACGGAGGCCTCTGTTTACGAAAACTTGACCGTCGGGCTTTTCGAAAAATACACGAAATTCCGCGGTTTCGCAATAGACTCGAAGCTCAGAACAAAGCTCGCGAAAGACTTGATGGAGGAATTTTCCATAGTTGCGAAAGATTTGAGGTCACCGGTTACGAACCTGTCAGGTGGAAACATGCAGAGAGTTTACATCGCGAGGACGTTGGGCCGTGAAGCAAAGATACTATTTGCTCTTCATCCCACGGTCGGCCTCGACCCCATGGGCGCGTCCCTTCTTTTCCAGAAAATCATCGAAAGAAGGGAGCGTAACCTCACCACGGTCGTCTTCTCACCAAACATCAAGGAGATGATGAGTTTCTGCGACACGATATCCGTTTTGAGAGAAGGCAAGATAGTTGGCACTTATTCGCCGAACCAGATAACCGTTGAAGCTCTCGGCATGATTTTGAGCGGGGTGGCGTAAGACCATGCGTCTCGTACTGACTCCTAAGGAAAGGCCTTCAACCCGTGTCCGCATACTACTGCCAATCATTTCAACCATCACAGCCTTGTTGACGTCCGCGGTGTACGTCGTCATCGCGGGAGGAGACCTTTTCAGCGTCTACTACTACCTGATCTCATGGCCCCTCGAAAACCCGTCGGAAATACTCGTTACGGCCACGCCTCTCGCTCTGCTGGCTTTGGCTATCATGATTGCTTTCCGCGCACGGTTCTGGAACATCGGTACCCATGGGCAGTTCATCGTGGGCGGTTTGATTGCGGCTTGGATGGGTGTTCAGCTGGGTTCGCTCCCGTCGTATGTGTTGATTCCGTTGATTTTTGCGGTTGCGTGGCTCGGCGGCTCTGGTGTTGCTTTGATTTCTTGGTGGCTTAAAACAAGGCGAAACCAAGACGAAGTGCTGACCACGATTTTGATTTGGTCAGCTATCCTTCTCATCAACGCAGGGTTATTGACCGGGCCGCTCCGCTCCCCCTTCACAACATATCCTCAATCTCAGGAAATCAGCGTCAACGCGAAACTGCCGCTCCTCATCCCAGACACAAG
>JANWZT010000069.1 GCA_025054515.1 Candidatus Caldarchaeum sp. | reverse complement strand
ATCCAAGACATCTTTCAATCCTCGGAGGAGAGATTGTGTATTTCATCTATTGAACTATCGTCCAATTGGTTTGCCGCGGGTGAGGAAGATGTTTCCGACAACCAGCCCAGCCAGCCATATGATGAGGTTGGCGGCCAGCAACCCCATGTCGACGGCCCACAAATCAGCTGGCCCAGCTATCGTGGCTTTTGTGTGGATGGCGAACGTGAAGGGAATGCCGTATCTTACGTGGACGAAGTCGGGCAACGTATATAGCTGGCCGTATGTCATCGCAAAAACCGTTAAAGTAGACCAAGTCAACCCAAACAGCAGAGGCTTGATCACGGTCCCTACGTTTACTGCTTTGCTTTCAGTTTGTTTTCGATGATTTCTATGATTTCCTCCTGCGTCGGAAACCTTCTCTGCTGATGTCTCGAGAACACGAGTTGGTTGTCGATGTGAACTTCGAAAATGCCACCGTCGGTCGTGTCGAGCGTTACTGAAAAGTTTTTGTTGAGACTCTGTCCGTATCTTGCCAGAAGAGCTTTGGCCAAGTCCAATGCCTGCGGTAGGTGTCCGCACGGGACGCAGTAAAGGATTTTCACGTTCATGGTACAATTGTGAATTGGTGGTTTGGTTTATGTTTTACGCATCTACGGAAAAAGTAATCAACAGCCCCACGAATCTGATGTGCCATGGAGTTTAGATGGTTTGTTCTGGTGTTGGTCACCCTATTTGTTTGGGGGACTTGGGGTTTGGTTACACGTGTGGCTTCGTCGGCTATGGGATGGCGCGACACTGCCGCGGTCGCGGCCATCGGCCACATGCTCGTCGCCCTGTTCTTCATCGTCGGCTCAAGAGCACACGTTCTGCCCCACGGGCCCGTCTGGATAATGGCGCTCATCGCCGGCTCTCTCGGCTTCATAGGAGCCATGACATTCTACATGGCCCTCGACCTAAACCCTTCGTCAATAGTCGTTGTCGCTACATCACTATATCCACTGGTTACTCTGGCCCTGTCCTTCCTGCTGCTGGGTGAAAGCATCACACCACGGCAGGCCGTGGGCATAGCTCTTGCGTTGACGGCCCTCGTGCTTATATCCAGCGAATGAGCCGAACGCATGTTTAAAACATGCCAGAAATTGTCAAAAGTCATGAACGTTCTCCCGAACTTTATCGATAACGATTTCATCCCTTCAAAATCTACGGACACCATCCCCATCAAAAACCCCGCCTTCGACTCCGTCATAGCCTACGCTCCTGTATCATTGGAGGAAGAGGTAGATAGAGCAGTCGAATCGGGCGTGAAAGCGTTTGAAAAATTCCGTAAAACCACCCCTTCAGACAGAGTGGGCTATCTGATGCGCATCCGGTCTATCATGGAACGTGACACGGATCTTCTCGCCAAAGTTCTGGTCGATAATCACGGCAGAACCTATTCGGAGGGAGTTGGAGAGGTGAGGAGAAGCTTGGAGAACATAGAGGCAGCGGCCTCGTTGGCCTACACCCTTGCAAAGGGAGAGAAGATGGTCAACATCTCTCCCGACATCGACCAAGAGCTCATCCGCGAGCCTCTGGGTTGTTTCGCCGTCATCACACCCTTCAACATCCCCTTGCATGCATGGTCGTCGTATGTCCCCTACGCTATCGCCTTGGGCGCGACGGTTGTGTTAAAGCCCAGCGAAATAACTCCGATGGTGGCTAACGAAGTGGCTCGAATCATGAAGGAGGCCGGCGTTCCGGCCGGGGTGATGTCGGTCGTTCACGGAGACGGCCGGGTGGCGGAGAAGTTGGTCAAACATCCCGACATTCAGGGGGTTGGGTTCATCGGTTCAACCCGCACCGGAAAAACCCTCTACGAAACAGTCGCGAAAGAGGGGAAGCGGGCGTCGATAAACGCCGGAGCGAAAAACCACATCGTCGTCATGCCTGATGCAGACATGGAGAAAACAGCTGACGCGGTCGTCTCGTCGTTTTTTGGGATGTCGGGCCAGAGATGTCTGGCTGGGTCGAACCTCGTCGTCGTCAAAGGCGCTGAAAAAGTTGTTCCATTGGTGGCTTCACGGTCTTTTCTCAAGCTGGGATATGGAATGGATAGGGAGACTGAGATGGGCCCGATGGCCTCGAAACAGGGATTGGAAAGGGTTTTGAAATATATCGAAATCGGCGCGGGCTTCGGCGAACCTTTGGTCGACGGGAGAAGAAACAAACCCGTCAAGCCTTTGAACGGATATTTCGTGGGGCCGACTATTTTCAAAGACGTGCCACCCGATTCGCCCCTTGCTAAAGAGGAAATCTTCGGCCCCGTCGCCTCCATCCTCAACGCCGAAACTCTGGACGAGGCCATCGACCTCATCAACAAAAACACCCCATTTGGAAACGCGGCGTCGATCTTCACCTCCAACCCGAAAACAGCCCGCGAATTTGTTCTCGACGTCAACATCGGAAACGTCGGCGTCAACATCGGCGTTCCACAGCCCATGGCTTACTTCCCACTCGGCGGAAGAAAGCAATCCTTCTTTGGAACAGCCCACAGCCGGGTCGACACCCTAAGGTTCTTTACCGACCACAAAATCGTAACGACAAGGTGGTGGTAGAGAAATGGAAATTACGCCGGGAATAACCGTCCGAAAAGTCGCGGTCTACGTGGACGAGACATTCGTGGAAAACGGCCGCCGTCTCGACAAGCCCGTTAGGAAGAGCGCGGCCGCCGCAATCATCAAAAACCCGTATGCGGGCCGTTACGTCGACGACCTCACGGCGTTGGTCGACGCCGGCGATTTTTTGGGCGGGTTTTTGGGAAGAAAGGCCCGCGAAGCTCTTGGTATCGCCCCGGCGGCGGTGGAAAGCTACGGAAAGGCCGCGGTCATCGGGTTGGCCGGCGAGCTCGAGCACGGCCACGCCATCCTACATCCCAAGTTTGGCAGAGGTTTAAGGGAGGAATGCGGCGGGCAGGACCTCTGCAAAGCCATAATCCCGTCGGCCGCGAAGATGGGAGGCCCGGGAACGGCTGTCGACGTCCCCCTACATTATAAGCGGGCGGCCTTTGTCCGAAGCCACTACGACGCCGTGGAAGTCCGGGTTCCCGACGCACCGCTTCCAGACGAAATAGTCGTTATCGCAGCGGTCACCGATTCAGGAAGACCTTTGCCGAGAATCGGCGGGCTGAAAAAAGAAGAAGTAAAGGGCGAAGACGGCCTCCGCTAGAAAAACCATGGGAACAGTTTTCTTCTGACAAAGTCGACGATGCCGTTTCTGAAGAAAGCGAGGAGCAGCATCAGGGTTAGCCCGTACAGTACTTGTGTCAGGGGCCCGAGGAATTTTAGAGCTTCGTTGACGACGGCGATTATCGCCGAACCGATGTATGGGCCGAGGAGTGACGCTCTTCCTCCGAGGATGACTATTATCTGGACGGGGAGGTCGACCGAAGCAAAAGCGAAGTAGGAGGGAGCGATGAGCTGTGAGAAAAGGGCGTATTGGGCGCCGGAGAACCCGAGAACCGCCGACGACAACAGGGCCGTCAATGTCTTGACCCGGGCGACGTTAATTCCGACGAGCTCGGAGCTGATTTCGTCGTCCATGATGCACCGGTACGCGTATCCCGTCCTCGTGTGGAAAAGTAGATAGTAGGAAATGACCGTGATAGCGAGGACTGTTGCGATGGCGACGTAGTAGTATCTGAGGTTGTAGGGTAGGGCGTCGAGGGGCCCGAGGCTTATGCCCCTTATTCTAAATCCTGTTTCTCCGCCTGTTACGTTGGCGAGCCCGATTACTAAGTTGTTGAAGACAAGAGTGATGGCGAGGGTGAAAATGCCCGTGAAGATGACGACGAGCTTCCTTCTAACCGAAAGGAAGCTGACGACCCATCCCACCGCGGCTACAGCGGCGGTTGACAGAAGGACGGCTTCGACGGGGCCCATAAGCCCGTCCCGAAGCGAGATACCGGTGATGTATGCTCCGATTCCCGTGAAGGCGCCGATGCATAGGAAAAGCTGGCGGCTGAACCCGAACAGGAAGTTGAAGCCGTAGGCGAAGATCGTGAAGAAAGCCATCTGGGCGAGGATGAAAACCACATACGGTGTATTTAGAAACAGAAGAGGAATAACCGCGTATACCGCGACCAACACAATCAACGCGATGAGCCTTGTCTTCACCATCTTTCACCTACTATTCCGTAGGGTCTCACAAGCAAAAGGGCCATGATGAATATCAGCAGGGCTACGTAAGCCAGGTATGTTCCGATGAAAACCACGAGGAACGTGTAGACCACTCCGATGACGAGTCCCGCGACTATCGTTCCGTAGACGCTTCGGATGCCGCCAACAACGCAGACCAAAAGGCCGAGGATCGTGAACTCGATGCCGCTTTCTGGCGCGACGGTGGCCACGACGCTTCGGATGATGCCAGCCAGACTGACCAAAAAAGCTCCGAGCATGAACACGATCAACCGGTATCGTTTGACGCTTACGCCCACAATCAAGGCCCCGACTTCGTTCTGTGTCAAAGAACGAATAGCCATTCCGCCCCAGCTATTTTTCAGAAATACGTAAACGGCTACGAGAACAGCGGCCGAAGCCACACCGGTTATCACTTGAGCTGTCCGCACCGTCAGCCCCATGAAATCGAGAGATGGGACGGGCAAGTTGATCGTGAGGAAAGCCAGCGGGAAGCTCGTTATCAAGGCCCCATGCAAGAAGATGGAGAAGGCCAAAGTGATGTAAAGGCCGAGAAGTATTCTTTCTTCGCCTTCGAGCCTATAGACGGGCCTGAGAACAACTTTTTCGAGGAAAACGGATGAGGCGACGGTGACAAGTACTCCGGCGACGAGGGCCAACGGCAGGGGGACGTTGATAGATTGAAGGAGGACCGCGGCTGTGACGGTGCATATCACGAGGAGCTCGCCGTGGGCGAGGTTCAGCACGCCCGCCAGCCCGTAGATGAGTGTCAGCCCGGCGGCTATGAGCGAAAGGATTAGTCCGAAGACAATTCCGTCGAGCAGGAACAGAACGAAGCTGGCGTCCATGCTCACATCCCCAGATATTTTTTGACGAAAGCCTGAGTTGTCAAGCCTTCGCGGATGTCGCCGTCGAAAACAACTCTGCCGTTGGATAGGATGTAACCGCGGTCGCTCAGCTGGGCCGCTTGAACCGTCCGCTGCTCCACCAGTAGGATCGCCAGCTCCGGCTTGTTTTTCATGATTTGCCGCAACCCTTCGAAGATGTTTTTGACAAGGAGGGGCGCAAGCCCTGTGGACGGTTCGTCGAGAAGAAGCAGTTTCGAGTCGGTCATCAGAGCACGGCCGATGGCGAGCATCTGCTGCTCGCCTCCGCTCATCGTGCCGGCGTTCTGGTACTGTCGTTCTTTGAGCTTGGGGAAAATGCTATAAACACGGGCGAGATTTTCTTGAAGTTTCTGCCGCGCTCTTTTGGTGAAAGCTCCGAGAAGAAGGTTTTCCTTCACGGTCATCAGCGGAAACAGCTCTTTCTCTGCCAAGGCCAGCGCCACGCCTTCCTGAACGACTTTTTCAGCGGGAAGGCCGCCTATTGCTTTACCTTCAAAAATTATCGAGCCCTTTTTCGGCTTGACAAGGCCGGCGATCGTCTTCAACAGAGTCGTTTTGCCAGCTCCGTTTGGGCCGAGAACAGCGACCACCTCCCCTTTCTCCACGCGAATCGATACGTCCCATAGAACCTGAATGTCCCCGTAACCCGAGTCGAGGTTATCGACTTTCAGAAGACTGGACAACTTTTTCACCTAAGTAGGCTTCAACAACCTCTTGGTCTGTCACGATTTCCTCGGGCTTTCCCTCTGCTATTTTGACCCCTTGATTCAAAACCGACACCTTGTCCGCAAGAGACGAAACAGCGCTTATTACATGCTCCACCCAGACAATAGTCAGCCCATATTCCCGCCGGATTTCCCGGAACAATTTTATCGCGTCTTCGATTTCAGCCGTGTTGAGGCCACTCATGTATTCGTCGACCATCAAAACCTTCGGCTTCGACGCGAGGGCGCGGGCCAGCTCCACCTTCTTTCTCTCCTGAAGGTTGAGCACTCCCGCCTTTAAGTTGGCCTTGTTTCTGAGGCCGAGTTTGTCGAGAAGCTCCCAGACATGGCGTTCGAGGTCGGTTTTCGAAATTTTTTTGTTGAAAAGGCCGCCGGCGTAGACGTTATCCCACACGGTCAAATCTTTGAAAGGCCTTGGAATCTGTAGGGTTCTGCCGACGCCGAGCTGGAAGATTTCATGCGGCGGCTTACCCGTGATTTCACGGTTGTCGAGAAAGACCTTCCCCGACGACGGCCTGTAAACTCCGTTAATCACGTTGAATAAAGTCGTCTTTCCCGCGCCGTTGGGCCCGATGACAGCCCTTATCTCGCCCGTTTCAACTTCGAGGGAAACGTTCTTCAAAGCAGGCAAACCACCGATATATTTGGTCACATCAACACATCGTATCAACGCGGTCAAACCAATCAACCACGATAAAATGGAAATAAAAAGGTGATT
>JANWZT010000068.1 GCA_025054515.1 Candidatus Caldarchaeum sp. | reverse complement strand
CTGGGAGAAGTTTTCGGCGAAAGTCCGTTCGAGCCTGTATCGGCCTAATCTTTTCCAGCTACGAAATCTTCTACCATCTGTTTGGCGACTTCGTCGGGATACTGTTTCGGCGGCGACTTCATGAAATAGGCTGAAGGCCCTTCCAAGACTCCGCCGATTCCTCTATCTTTGGCGATTTTGATGCATCTGACGGCATCGATGACGACTCCCGCGGAGTTTGGGCTGTCCCAGACTTCGAGCTTAACCTCTACGTTGAGCGGCGCGCTCCCAAAGGCCGTGCCTTCCAGACGGATGTAGGCCCATTTTCTGTCTTCAAGCCACGGAACGTAGTCGCTCGGGCCTATGTGGATGTTTTCATCGGCGATTTCGTATGGAATGAGGGAGGTGACGGCCTGGGTTTTGGAAATCTTTTTGGACTGCAGCCTTTCCCTTTCGAGCATGTTGAGGAAGTCGGTGTTGCCGCCGAAGTTGAGCTGATAGCTTCTTTCTATTTTTACACCGCGGTCGACGAAGAGCTTGGTCAAAACCCTGTGGAGAATAGTGGCCCCCACTTGAGATTTTACATCGTCGCCTATCAGCGGTATGTTGCGTTTGGCGAAAACTTCCTGCCATCTTTTTTCCCGTGCTATGAAGACCGGGATTCCGTTGACAAAGCCAGTTCCAGCCATCAAGGCCTGCTCTACGTACCATTTGGTCGCGGATTCGCTTCCGACTGGGAGGAAATTCACGACGACATCCGCTCCCGTGCTTTTCAAAACATCCGCTACATCAACCGTCGGCGAATCATGCTTGACCACGACATCCCGGAGATATTTACCCAAACTGTCGTGTGTCATTCCACGCATGACTTCGACGCCGAGATGAGGCACGTCAGCAAATTTGAGCGTGCAGTTAGGCTTTTGGAAAATGGCCTTGGACAAGTCGAGCCCGACTTTATTCTTGTCGATATCGAAGGCCGCGACGAATTCGATGTCGCCCACGTGATATCCGCCGAGCCGTGGATGCATCAACCCCGGAATGAAAGCATCGTCGGGAGCATCCCTGTAGTAGAAGACGCCTTGGACTAGGGCGGAAGCACAGTTACCAACACCGATGATGGCGACCTTGACTTTGGGCATGTTTGATGGATGTTACAGTGGGCTAAATACTTTATGACCATAAAATACTACCCGATCCGTCCACTTAGGTCCACCAGAAATTTCTTCGCCTTCTCCAAAGTCGTGGCTCCTTTCGAGGTTATGGCGTAGTATTTTCGGGCCGGGCCTCTACTTCCTTTCGCTTCGTCGACCACTTTTATCAAGCCCGATTTCTCCAGACGGTACATCACGACGTAGGACGTCACTTGGCCGGGCCGAAACCCAAACTCTTTTTCGATGAGTTTCCTGACTTCGTAACCATAGAGCGGCTTCCTGTTCAACAAGGTCAAAATGTAGAGCCATAGGTTTTCCTGCGTAAGTTTTCTCACCAGCCTTTCGTAGGCCATCGGGTTACTTGGTTTATTCGACGCTTTAAAATTCATCGACGAATAAGTTGATTAGCTGCTTCAAGCCGGGTGTCGGCATGGTCAAAACTCTTCCTGTCAAAAAAAGGCTGGCAAAGGAGATGCGGCGTGCTTGGCCTACTCCTGCGTGGGTTGTGGCTAAGACGAGGAGGCGAGTGCGGGCGTCCCATCGAAGAAGAAGTTGGCGGCGTTCGTCGATAAAGCCGTAGCTACTCTCCTTTGAACTCCGGTTTGCGTTTGGCGAAAAATGCCGAAATTCCCTCCATGAAGTCTTTGGTGAAAATTAGGTCGGCGAAGAACATCCTTTCCGCCGCAAGGCCTTTGCTCATGGGCGCTTCACGAGCCATCAAGATCAGTTGCTTGACGGCGCGGACGGCGAGAGGCGGCTGGGCTGCAAGTTTTTCGGCGATGGCCGCCAGTTCTTCCTCCAGTTTTTCGGGTTTGACGACTTTGTTGACCAAGCCGATGCGGAACGCTTCTTCGGCGGTTATCCGTGTTCCGAGAAGCTCAAGCTCGAGGGCTTTGGCGATGCCGACCAACCGTGGAAGCCTCTGCGTCCCGCCCGCCCCGGGTATCAAACCGAGGTTGATTTCGGGCTGGCCAAATTCAGACCGGTCGGTCGCGATGCGGATGTCGCATGATTGGATCAGCTCGCATCCGCCTCCCAAGGCGAAGCCATCGATACCGGCTATGACAGGCTTCGGCATGGCTTCGATGATGTTCATCACCTCCTGAAAGTCCCGGAGAAATCTTTCCGCGTCCGCCTTGGTTTTCACCTCCGTGAACGCAGTTACGTCGGCCCCCGCCGAAAAAGCTCTTTCACCCGCGCCCCTGATCACGACGACACGTATCTCCCCGTCGTTCCAGACCTTCATCAAAACATCCGTTAACTCCTGAATCATCTTCGGCGTTATCGTGTTGAGCCGGTGAGGCCTGTTGAGCACTATCCGGGCGATGGGTGGGCGTCTTTCAAAGATGATTTCGCTGTAGCTCTGCTCGGCTTTGACATAGGAATGGAAGCCTTGGCCGGTTTTCTGTCCCAGCTTCCCCGATTTAACGAGCTCGGTAATCATCGGGTCGGGGCTGTAGAACGTTCCGTATCTTTCAGCGGCCTTCTGGAGCGATTGATGGACAGCGTCCAACCCAAATTCGTCAGCCATCTCGAAAACTCCTTTGGGCCATCCGAGTCCGAGCTTAACCGCCGTCTCCACATCTTCAACACTGGCAACATCGTTGCGGACAATCCAAGCCGCCGAATTAATCGCGGGAGCCAAGACAGAAACAACGTCAACCTTCTCACCCGCTTCACGCGGTATCGAAGGCCTTTCGTAAGACCCTCCCGCGTACTGGTAGAATCCTTTCCCCGATTTCATGCCGTAGTGGCCTCTTTCGAAGAGTTCTTTGAATAGCGGACAGGGCTCAGGCGCCTGCGGCTCCCTTTCTTGGATGGATTTGCTGGCGAAATGGATTACGTCTATTCCGGTGTAGTCGGCGAGCTCGAAGATTCCCATCGGAAGACCAGCCCGATATTTGAGGGCCGAGTCAATTTCGACGACTGAGTAGATTCCGTCTTTTACCAGCGTGCATGCATAGTTCATCAGGGGCATCAAAATTCTGTTGACGATGAACCCGGGTACGTCCTTTCTGCACAACACGACGGTTTTCCCCATCTTTTTACCGATTTCGACTGCTTGTTGAATTGTTTCCCGCGAAGTTTTGATGCCGGCTATGATTTCGAGGAGCGGCATCATCGGCGGTGGGTTGAAGAAATGCATGCCGACGACTTTGTCGGGCCTGTCCGTCGCCGCGGCGATTTCGGATATGGGGAGCGTGCTGGTGTTGGTGGCGAGAAGCGCGTGCTGTGGGGCGTTACGGGAAACAGTTGCGAAAATCTCGCGTTTGATGGAAATGTTTTCGGGAACCGCTTCGATGACGAGGTCGGCATCCTTCACGGCGTCGGCGAGGTTTGTCGATGTCTTGATTCTCCTCAAGGCCGCGTCTGCCTGCTCCTTCGTCACCCTCTTCTTTTCGACAAATTTCTCCAAACTCCACCGTATTTTCTCCAATCCTTTCGCGAGAAAATCATCAGAAACATCCACCATAGTCACTTCGTATCCAGCCAGAGAGGCTACTTCAGCGATTCCATGACCCATGACGCCGGCTCCGACGACCACCACCTTCAAAGCCGTTCATCGTAGAAAAAGCCGCCAGCTATATAAAGGCCTCAGGCAAGTTTGAAAAATTTCACCGCCTTCTTCAAAACTTCTTGGAAAATTTCCAGCTCTTCAACCGTGTTGTACACGAAGAAGCTGGCCCTCGTAGATGCTGACAGGCCGAGGCGTGTGTGGATGGGCATGGCGCAGTGATGGCCCGCCCTCACGCATATTCCGTGGTTGTCGAGATATGTTGCGAGGTCGTGCGGGTGGATGTCGCCGAGGTTGAAGGCAACGAGCCCGCATCGGTGTTTCGGGTTTTCCGGCCCGTAGATCTTGACGTGTTTCAGCTCGGCCAGCAGTTCCAACGCTTTCGCCGTCAACATATGTTCGTGCGTCCTCACGTTCTCCATCCCAAGGCCCCGGAGATAATCCACCGCAGCCCCCAAGCCGACGGCCCCGGCTATGTTCGGTGTCCCCGCTTCGAACTTCCAAGGCACATCATTCCAAACACTACGGTCGAGATGAACCTCCTTAATCATTTCACCACCACCCATGAAAGGCTCCATACCATCCAACAACTCGTATCTACCGTAGAGAACACCTATCCCCGTGGGGCCTAGCATCTTGTGGCCGCTGAAGGCGAGAAAATCGCATCCGATATCCCGGACGTCGACGGGCATGTGGGGGACGGACTGGGCCGCATCAACCACCGCCAAAGCACCGTGGTCGTGGGCCATCCTGCACAACAGCTTTACGTCGTTGACGGTTCCCAAAACGTTTGAAGCATGAACGAAGCTGAAAACGTCGGCGTCTCGGAGGATTTTATCTGCCACAGATAAGTCGAGGTAACCTTCACCGTCAAACGGAATGTATTCGATCCGATGATTCATTATTTTCGAAACAAGCTGCCACGGCACGATGTTGCTGTGATGCTCCATCATCGTCAAAACAATCTTTCCGCCTTTTTTCATCTGGTTTATGCCGATACTGTGCGCGACGAGGTTGAGGGCCTCTGTCGTGTTCCGGACGAACACAACTTCACGCGAGTTTGCGGCGTTTATGAATTGAGCGACTTTCCTCCGACTGCCTTCATAAGCTTCGGTGGCTTCGACGCTGAGTCGGTAAACACCCCGATGAACGTTCGCGTTAAACTTCCTGTAAAAATCAGCCACGGCCTCTATGACTTGAATCGGTTTCTGGCTTGTCGCCGCGCTGTCAAAATAAATCAGATTATCGTTTTTCTGGAAAATGGGGAAATCTTTGCGTATCAGTTTGGGGTTTAAGCTCAATTTCCACTGCCTTTATACTGGGAAGGACGTATATAGCTTCTCCAGATCCTCCAACAACGGTGACACAGCCCGTATCCGCCATGACAAAAATTTTCCCGCGGTTTTCTTCGCAGAATTGTTTTCACGAATTCGTTGCATGACTTTTGCAACTGCGAACACCATCTGCTTGTCCATCAACCCTTCCGGCCGTGCGGCAATCACAAAATGTTCGGTCTCATATGAAGCGGAAATTTCCTTCCTGTCGATGAGCAGTTCCTTCAGCCTCCCTCTTGTCTCCACACCTGAAACCCAAGACGCGATTTACAGGGATTGGTTAATTTACGTAAAATCTCAGTAAACGGGACGCTTCGACAACTCGAGCGGCAACGAAGATGGTCTAAACGGATAGCCATCTATTTCTTTCTTCAAGGCTTTGACCAAAGAAGATACCGTGAGCTTTTTTATCTGTTTGCTTCCCCTGATTCTTACGGCGAGTTTGTTTGTTTTTGCTTCTTTCGGCCCTAGCGTCGCGATGTATGGTATCCAGCTGGTTTCCGCTTCGTAGACTTTTTTGCCCAAGCTTTCGCTGCGGTCGTCGACGTCGACGCGTATGCCCTGTTTAGCCATTTTTTCGGCGATTCGAAGTGCTTTTGCGTTGTATTTTTCGGCTAGCGGTAGGATTCTCGCCATGGTTGGGCAAAGCCATGTCGGGAGTTGGGGCGGTGTTTTAGTCAGCGCGGTGTCGACTACGGCGTAGAGGTATCTTTCGACTGTTCCGATGATGGCCGTGTGGAGGATAACGGGGAATTTTTTGGAGCCGTCGCTGTCGACGTAGGATATGCCGAACCTTTCCGCGTTCCCCACGTCGATTTGAACCGTCCCGATCTCCCTCGGTCTCCCGAATTTGTCGACGATGTGGTATTCGATGTTGAGAACCCAGTAGTAGTTGCTGTTTTCGGGGTAGAATGAAAGAAGAACCGGTTTTCGCTCTCGTTGCAGAAGTCTTTGGAAAAATTGTTTGTTTTCTTCGAAGAATTTTCTGGATGTGAGGTTGTAGAGCGAATAGTAGTCGCGTCCAAGTTTCTCGATTTCGCTGTATATTTTGTCGTGTATCCGCGCCACCATTTCAAGGGCCTGCGGTATGTCGCGGCAGAAGACATGGAGGTCGGGCATCGACATCTTCCGCAACCTGAACCCGAGCTCGAGCTCGCCACGTTGTTCAAGCCTATAGCTGTCGGCGACCTCAAACATTCCGAAAGGCAGATGACGGTAGCTCACCACCCATTTCCTCGCCAACGCAAACTGCTGGAAACACGCGGCGTACCTCATCACATGTGGCCGCCCGTCTACGTCAACCCGGTACATCCTTTGGCCAAAAAGTCCCGCATGCTCCCGGATAGGCTTGCTTTCGAGGCTGAACAGGTTGGTGCCTTTGACGAAATATACGGGAAATCCGAGTTCTCTGACGATTTTTGACGCGTAGTCAGATATAAGATCGTATATGAGGGCTCCTTCGGGGCCGTAATGCATGTGGCCGCTGTCCGAAAGTTCTTCCCAGTCGATGTTCAGCCGTTTGAGAACTTTACTATGTTCCGGCTCCTCGACGACGCCGA
>JANWZT010000067.1 GCA_025054515.1 Candidatus Caldarchaeum sp. | reverse complement strand
CACTCACATCGAATACAGGTTTCTCGTTGCCGCCGTCATTCCTGTCACGGTTTTCGCGGGTTATTCTGTTTCACTTTTGGCGAAAAGAAGCAAGCTTGCTGCAGCGGCCGTGTCGGTGGTTGTGTTTATCTACGCGTTTTCCTCTGTGGGTGTTTTTGGTCTTGTGCCATCCTTCGAGTCTCCGACGGCGGTGAATGGATGGATGACTTTGCTGGGCCAGCGCACACCTTCCGACAGATGGCTCACCGACTACATCGCCTACCTCGCGGATGTCCAGCAGGAGCCGAAACTGATGATACCGTTAGTTCATGTGTTGACGGCGATGTCATCGATTGTGTTTCTCGCCGCCACAATTTACGTCGGGTTCAGAAATCCGCTGTAACCCTTACGTCAACCAAGGCGGAACGGCCTTTCTCGACCTCTGAAACAGCATGAGAGAAAACATCCGAAGCTGTTTCAGGAGATTCCACCAGAAACGACGAGAGGCCGAGGCCTTTCCCGATCGAATGAACATCGAGTTTTTCGGGGAAATCAACTCCTTCGAGAAACCCGATTTCATCGGGAGAGGGGCCGACGTCGGATACGCTCTTTTTAACGTCTCCCCAGCATCCGTCGTTGAACACTACCAGAAGAACCGGCAGGCGATACCAGCGGCTCATCGCCACGGCTGAAACGGGGTTGTTGAAGACGAAGCTTCCATCACCCAAAACAACGGCAACAAAAGATTGGGGCGAAGCCATCTTAACACCCAAGCCCGCCCCCAAACCCCAGCCCAGCGAGCCGGCCGGAGGCTCCCCATAATACGTCCCCGGCCTGTCAAAGACCAGATAGCTGGGCCGCAGAGGATATTCGTTGACCACTACTGTACCCGGTCGCAGAACTTTCCCGAGCAAATACGAAGCCAGCCGCTTCGTCATTTTACGCCGGCCCAAATCCATTTCAACCTTTTCCATCCTTTCCCTCTGTTGCTGACTCCAGCTCTTTTTTGCTGATTCTCTTCTTTCATCCAGCAGGTCTGAGCTCGGCTTCAACTGGTCGACTACGTGATGTAACATGTTTAGGAAAATCACCGAATCCGACGTGATTACTTCGTTGAAATCGTATCCCCAGATGTTCAACCGAGTTTTTAGTGGGTCAGGGCCCACGGAAACCCGGTAAACATCCGCGGGCCATTCTTCCACGGGTAGCCAAGGAACGTCGGTGTCAAGCACCAGAACAAAATCCGCTTCCTCGATGTCGAATTTAGCGGAAAAGATGTTGGTGTTGGGGATGTTGACGTAGTCGCCAACCGCGTGATTCACCCGCACACAGATTTTCTCAGCCAATTCCGTCAAGAGATGAAAGGCTCGCCGATCCCTGCCGGCAGACCTCGTCAACACAACGGGAAACTCTGACTGGACCATTTTTTCAGCTATTCGTTTGACGTCTTCAGGCGATGGGGATGGAGGAGGAGAAACAGCGACACTCCTGATCGAACGCACGATTTCACGTTTTTCAAGCAGCCATTCTCTGTGGACACCGATGTAGACGGGGCCTTCGGGCTTTGAGGACGCGATTTCGACGGCCCTCGCCACCGCTTCGGGAATTTCGTCGACTGTTTTGACGATGTATTGCCATTTGACGAACTCCCTCACCACGCCTTCAACATCGTGGACATCCTGACCCCAGTGAACCCTGATTTTCCTCGAGCCGGCGTAGCCCTTGGATGAAAAAGACGTAAGGCCTGAGACGAACAGAAGGGGAACGTCTGCTGAACGGGCGTTGAATACGTTCGGCAAGCCGCATAGAAGGCCGGGGACGGTGTGAACTAACACGGCCGCCGGCTTCCCGCTGCCGAGGTAGTGCCCGTAAGCCGCCGAAACCGCGGTATTCTCAGTCAAGCAAACGACCATTTCAGGCCTTTCGTCGTTGTCCAAAACCCGGTAGTCGAGAAGAAGCGACACATATTCCGTGCCCGAGTTGATGAAAAACCTGTCGATACCCGCTTTGTAGAGGGCTTTTAGAAGCAATCCTCCGCCGGACAAAGACGTCTTCATTTGAATACGGGTTGCCTCAAGCAGTCAAAATATTTTTCCTCTGTCTCGATTTGGAAATACGTTTAAAAAACGGCTTAAAAAACAAGTGCTGGGTTTCAGAACTTTGGCAAATGTTTCTAGACGCGACCGAAGAAGACTAACATCAGCCTTGGTCATAATCCTAGTTATAACCATCTTTTTCACACTTTTCGTCAGCTCGTTTCTGAACGTCTGGCTCAACATCTTGGAGTTCGGAGAACTCTTCATCCGTCCCTTCTACTTCTCGCTTGTAGGCGGCTTGATCCTGTCTTTCATCGCATTATTTAGGCTGGATTTTTCTTCAAGAAAGTCAATATTCATCTGGACTTTGCGGACTTTTCTTGTCCTGATGCGTGGAAGTTTTTCACCGCGTCTACTGGATTTTGAAAGGTTCAAGCTATCGGTTCAAACCTTTCTGGCTTGGCAGTTCACCAAAGTTTTGGTCGGAACATTCGTCTTTTCCAACAGCATCTTCGGCATAACGGTTCTCGCCATGGCCAACGGCTGGGATTCAGGCATCGGAAACATCCCCAAAATCTTCAGCCTGCCTTTCACGGTCTACGCACGCGGCGACATAAGCGGAGCTATGGCCGTGATGGATGCTTCTCCCACGCTGATCCTGCTAATTCCCCCGCTTTTTTCGGCGATAGGTATACGGCTGGTCCTACTCGTCGGTTTGACCAACATCCTCAAAGTTTTCGCCCGCGCTTTGCTATCATATGGAGAGACAGGAACGATAACTATCAAAGCTTCGACCCTCGAGTTTCTCGCAAGCATAGGCCTTGCATGGACGGGCTTCAACCTCTTCTTCAGCTCATCCATCGACTACAACACACGTGTCCTGATATTCTCGGCTTTCGCTGCGGCCGCAATCCTCGCTTTCTACGGGTTCCTCGACCTCCGTGGAAAACGTTTTCTCAACAACATCTACCTACGGCTAGGGCTGCTCGTCATATTAGGACTCGCGACAGCTTCGGTCGTTGCAGTGCAAAACACCATCGCTGACGCGCAGAAAATTGAATACAAAGGCCCGTACGTACTCCAAGAAATCAACGTAAACAGATATTTGGCAGGCCTCGACGTCAAAATTCTTCAATACAATTTTAGCGGGACGCGGGTGAAAAGTTCCGAAATACCTAATATCATCGAATCGAACAAAGAGATTTTGAAAAGAACCCGTTTATGGGATTGGGACGCGGCGTTTGCCAAACTGAGGCCAGAAATCGGGTTGATACCTTACATCGACTTTGAAGACTCTGACATTCTCAGGTTCAACGGAAGCCTCTACTGGAGCGCTTCGATGAAGCCCGTTCTTCCTCCCACGGTCACGGCCGCGGACGTATGGTACAACCGGCATCTAGTATACACCCACATTCCTCAAGGGTTCTTGATGCTCGACGCCCATCAGGGTGAAGTGGTTGATAGCTCAAGATTTTTCGCTGAAAGAAGAATCTACTATGGTGAAGGCGGGCCCCGCAGCCTGTTTTCGACGGATTGGGCGGCCATCGTTGAAGGCAAGGAAACACCCGACGAAATAGGGGGTGCACGCTACGACGGGTCGGGAGGCGTCAAGGTCGGCCCCCCGATAAGCTGGCTCTACGACATAACCTTCTTCCTAAGCTACCCTGACAAAACAATCCATCTTTTGAGATACCGCGATGTTCACCAAAGAGTCCAACTTCTTTTCCCATACTTTAACTACTTCATCGGCAACGACTACGTCGACATGTTTCCTGTAACGGACGGCCGTCGAACCTACTGGATGATGCCTTTGATAATCGCTCTACCCACAGATAAAACACCTTGGTCTAACGGCAACCCTTACGTCAGGTTCGTAGGCGTGGCCCTCATCGACGTCTACGACGGCTCTATACAGTTGGTCCTTCTGGGCAACGATTTCTTCTCAAAACTTTTCGAAAACGTCTACGCGGACTTCATATCCCGAGAAGTTCCGGCGTGGCTTCACAGTCAAATAAGATATCCCGCCGAACTGTTTGAATATCAGATACGTATGTTTTCACTATACCACGTCAACGACCCCGCCACCTTCATTCAAGCAAGAGAATTCTACGAAATCCCACAGGGCGTCGAAGTCTACTACGTCGTCACGAAGCTGCCGAACGGCAACAGCCCCGAATTCGTCGGCCTCTTATCATTGGAGCTCCGCGGCGCAAGAGGCCAAAACCTCGCCGGATACGCAGTAGTCCGCAACGACTATCCGTCGCTCGGTGAGATGTATTTCTACAAAGTCGCGCTTGATTCGCCGACGAAGCTGCTTGGGCCGTCAGCGGCTTTGCAGGCCCTCCAACGCGACCCTGACTTCAGGACGCTGAGCACTCTTCTCGCGTCTCCGCGAATTGGCGAAAACATCTTCTACGAGGTGGGAGATCATCCGGTTTATGTCATCCCTGTCTATACGGCTAGGGAAGGTGAAGGGGTGGTTACGCAGATAGGAACGATAGCGGTTGTCGGAGCTGCTTTTACGGGCCTTTACTACGTCGGCCTCGGCGACACAATCGAAAAAGCTTTCGCGAACTACCTCTACAAAATAGCGGGCGAAACAGCTCCGCCGCCGACTTTGCCGACTACCCGGGAAGAAAGGCTGAACAAAATCAGAGGATTCCTCAGGGAAAACGGCCTCGGCGACGAAACGCCTGAACAGATAAACGCGAACATCGTCTACAAAGTCTCGAAATTCAACTACACCGACGAGATGAGCTTCGACAAAATTAAAAACGAGTTGAAACAGTTCTTAGAATATTGGAAGAACTACGGCGCTATTCTTGTTTATTGGATTTCTGGCGATAGCTTATATTTAGGAGCGATTTACCAAACGTCAGGTGTAACGGTCCTGAGGTATGTGGAGGTGCGGGTGATAGGGTGATGACAAAGGAGTCGGGAGTCAACGTTTTCGGAATTCTGATGCTCGTTCTCGTAGTCGTTGCGGTGCTGTCGCTGCTGATAAGAGTTCAGACGGGCCTTCTCGGACTCGTCCTCGGCGGACTCGCTGTCGGTCTCACCGCATACTGGTTCATGGCCTTGAAAAAATCCCTCGGGAAATCAACTTGGGACGACTATTTACTTGAATTAAGGCAGGAAGGAGATATAGTCGACTTGACGGCGCAGGTTCCGGGGCCGGAGAACAAAGTCAAGCTGGAGTTGTTCGGCCGCAAGCTCGTCCTTCAAGGCGGTATGGGGTTCAGGAGAACGGTCAAGCTGCCCTTCGAGGCCATCATCCGGGAACTTCGGTATGTCAACGGCATTCTCACAGCCCGGCTGGTGAAGAGAACCGCGGCGCCTACTGCGAATTAAGGCTCGCCAAAATATTTTCCACTTTTTCATGGAGCGAAAGGACGTAGGGCATCTGCTCCGATTCAGCCAACTGGATGGCGAGCTGGTCTACCTCTTTGACCGATTTGGGCCCATGGATGACAATCATCTTAGGCCTGATGGGGAAAATTTTCGCTGCGATGATGGGCGACCGGCCCCGTGAAACGTTTGTGAAAACGACGACCCTCACAGTATTCGCGCCGAAAAGTCGAAAAAAGTCGTAAGGCCCAAGTCTTTTAATCGCTTCGAGGCTGTCGACGACCGTATATCCATAAATTGGATGACTGCTTTGGCTCTGGCCGGCCAGCCAAACCCCTTTCAGCAGCTTAGCGACGTCGGCCATGGTTTTCGGGGAAGAATATTCAGCCATCCCCAAAACCACCTCCGAAAGGTTGGTCACATCGAAGGAGAACTGCCGAATCTTCGTACCGCCTTTCTTCTGGTCAAGCCTAATCAAAGCCTCGACATACCTACGCACAAAATCAGTCCCCGGAGACTTGCGGCGGTTCTTTTCGTAATCGCTCAAAACCGAAGAAGCAATACCCATCTCCCTGGCGATGTCCTTCTGGCTAAACTCAAAAAGAGTCCGCCATTTCCTCAATACATCGCCGGGCCTTTTCGAGAAAACCACCTCCCCTGCGATGATGTTCATGAGATTCGACCGCTTGCTCTGATCAATTTCCGACAACTTCCATACTGCTTAAATATGCCACACCCCGCAATAAAACATTAACGACTCCATATCCAGCCAAAAGGATACCGTCCACCGGTCAAGGCCCGAAAGAGTCTTCACAGCCGAGGAATGCAGACTGCTCATCGAGAATTCTATATAGCGTCTTTACACGACTATTGCGTAACAAACAGGTGGCGTGAAAATTTTTTACCACGGTTTTCAACCATGCGTTGAAGAGGGCGTTGTCGCATATCTACCTCGAGAACGTCACCAAAAAATTCGGCAACACGACGGCAGTTGACGAAGTCAACCTTTCGATAGAAAAGGGGGAGATTTTTTCGATATTGGGCCCGAGCGGATGTGGGAAAACTACCACTTTAAGAATTATCGCTGGTCTTCTCAACCCCGACAAAGGCCGAGTGTATGTGAAGAACGAAGACATTACGGCAATTCCGCCTGAAAAAAGAAACCTGGCCATGGTTTTTCAAGATTATGCGTTGTGGCCGCATATGACCGTGTTCGACAACATAGCGTTCGGCCTGAAGCTGAAGAAAAAG
>JANWZT010000066.1 GCA_025054515.1 Candidatus Caldarchaeum sp. | reverse complement strand
TGATCGACTGCAACAGTATATCGGTAATTGAGGGGGCATAAATCATTTACCACAGCCCAAGCAAATCAGGTAACGCGGCAATGCTTTCAAGCACGACATCTGCTTCCCGCGACCTCGCAGCGAACATCTCAAAAGCACCTGTTTTAACCAATACGCTTCTGCAGCCGACTATCTTCGCCGCCTCAACATCCGTGTCCACCCTGTCTCCCACAAACACCACCTGTTCCTTTGGCAGCTGAAGCAGTTCCAAAGCCTGAAGAGATGATTCTTTCATCGGCTTACCGACAGCCACAGGCTTGACGCCGGTAGCAGTAGATATCATGGCCGCGATGGAACCCGCTCCGGGGAGGAACCCTTTCTCGGAGGGGTAGACGTGGTCGAGGTGTGTGGCCACAAACTTCGCCCCGGATAGAACCGCCAAAGATGCGTGGGCGAGTTTATCGTAGGTAAGAGTTCGGTCGAGTCCGACTACGACGAAGTCGGCTTTCCGCCATTCCTGATGGTCGACAACCTCGAGACCGATGTTGGTTGCTTCGACGATGATTCCGTCTTCTCCGACTGCGAGAATTCGTGCATCCTGCTTCAATTTCTTTATGTAGCGAGCCGCCACCCAGCCCGATGTAACGATTTCGTCGGCAGACGTCTCTATTCCCATCTTACGGAGTTTGTCGGCGTATTGTTTTCTCGTAAGCGTCGAATTGTTGGTCATGAAGACGACTCGAACGTGTTTTTTGACTCTGTTTACGGCGTCTACAGCTCCGGGTAAAGGTGTTTGGCCGACGTAGACGCATCCGTCCAAGTCAAGCACAAGGCCTCTGACGTTTTCGAGAGACATGTGTCAAACCGTTTCCTTGACAGCGGCGAGCGAAACGCATGTGATAGTCTTTCCAACTCCTGGCATGTTCCTCAGTTTGTCGACTACAAGGGAGCCGATTGTCTGCATCGACTCAGACCGCACTTTGACGATGATGTCCCATTCTCCAGTTATCACATGGGCTTCGATAACTTCAGGAAGTTTAGCTATTTCTTCCGCCAGCCTTTTCTGAGAAGTGGCTCCCTGTTCAAAAGAAATCAAAACGAAAGCTGTCGACGGCTTCCCCAGTTTCGCGTGGTCGACTTGAATCGTGAATTTTTTGATGACGCCGATTTGCTTGAGCCGTTTTATTCTTTCTTGGACGGTTGTTCGGGGCATTTTTATCTTCTCGGCGAGGGAGGATATTGATTGTTCTGCGTTTTCCGTCAGTTCTTGTATGATTTTGTGGTCTTTTTCGTCAAGCTCGACCTGCATGGGCGTCGGCCAGTAATGAGTCGATGGTTTGTTTTAATGTCTCTTCTTTGGTGGCCGTTCGGCAAATGTCGAACACCCCATCTGCAAAAGCCTTTTAATAGAAGCAACCCAATCGGACAAACGATGCCCCGAATATCGGACGCGGCCATACTCGGTTACGGCTGCTACGTCCCCCGTTATAGAATCAAAGGTTATGAAATGGCGAAACTATGGGGTAAAAGCACATCCGAGCTGCCCGTGAAAGAAAAGGCGGTGGCGGGTTTTGACGAAGACACCGTGACGATGTCTATCGAAGCTGCCCGCCATGCCATCAACCGGGCTGGCGTAGACCCTTCCAAGATTTCCGCGGTTCATGTGGGAACAGAGTCGAAGCCCTACGCCGTGAAGCCGTCGGGAACGATCGTCGCCGAAGTGCTCGGGCTTTCTCGGAAAACCACGTCAGCCGATTTTGAATTTGCATGCAAGGCTGGAACCGAGGCGGTTCAGATGGTCACGGCCTTAGTTGAGGCGGGAAGGATTGAATATGGCTTGGCCATCGGGGCTGACACAGCTCAGGGAAGGCCCGGCGACGCATTAGAGTTTACGGCCGCGAGCGGGGCCGCTGCGTTCGTCATCGGTAAGAACAGCAGAGACTGTATAGCCAAATTTGAATACGCCACATCATACGTAAGCGACACTCCCGATTTTTGGAGAAGAAGCTACGAAAGATATCCGATGCATGGGTCTCGGTTTACTGGAGAACCGGCCTACTTCCATCACACGATTTCAGCGGTTTCGACCATCATGGGCGAGAACGGGTTTTCGGTCAACGACATCGACTACTTTGTCTTCCATCAGCCAAACGTGAAATTTCCGCTCGCCGTCGCGAAGGTTCTGTCCATCCCTCTTGAGAAGGTGAAGCCCGCCATCGTGGCCGACCAAATCGGAAACACATACGCAGCATGTTCGATGATTGGCCTCGTCAAAGTTCTTGACCGGGCTGAGCCGGGCCAAAGGATATTGTTCACGTCCTACGGATCTGGAGCTGGAAGCGATTCGTTTCTGCTTGTGACGTGCGAAGGGCTGGAGAGAAGGAGAAATTTAGCCCCGACCTTCGACGAGATGGTCAGCAGAAGGAAAGAAATCGATTATTCGACTTATCTGAAGTTTAGGGAGAAGATTAGGGTGTAGTTTCTTGAGGGTGTACGTGGGCGGCGTTGGGTTGACGAAAGTTGATGAACACTGGGAAAGGACGTTGACGGAGCTGATGGCTGAGGCTGGGCTGTCGGCCTTAGAGTCGGCTGGGTTACAGTCGGTTGACGCCGTTGTTGTGTCTAATGTTTTCGCCGAGTCTTTGCAGGAACAGGTGAACCTCGGCGCTTACTTCGCAGAAGTTCTTGGTCTTCGTGGAGTCTCCTGTTTAAGGGTCGAAGCCGGTGGGGCGTCGGGCCTCGCTGCAGTTTATTCAGCTGCCTCGTCCATCGTTTCAGGGCTCAACAAAGCCGTATTGGTAGTGGGTGCTGAAAAGATGTCCGACGCCACGGCCGAAGAAGCGGTCGCGTTGTCTTCGATGGAAGAACCCGCAGAATACATCGCTTCACTCGGCGTGTCACAGCTGGCGGAAGCCGCCCTAATCTACAAAGAATATCTAATAAGATATGGCCTTGAGCAGGAGGACGTGGCCTATTTTCCCGTGTTGGGCCATGAACATGCTCAGACAGCGCCGCACGCCCAATATCAGTTCAAAATTTCCGTCGACACGGTGATGAATTCACCGTACGTGGCGGAGCCGCTTCGGCGGTTTGATACCACCTCTCCCGCGGACGGGGCCGCCGCCGTGCTTCTTCTATCGGAGGAGCTTGCGAGAAAACTTGATTCACCCAAAGCGGTCTTGAAGGGATTCGGCATGGCCTCCGACTACCTTTCTCCGTTCGACCGGGAAGACCCTGTGGAGATGCGGAGCATCAACTTCGCGGCCCAGAGGGCGTTGGAGATGGCTGGGTTAAGCCGCGGTTCTATCGATTTCGTGGAGGTGCACGACAGCTACAGCTTCATGGCACCGCTTTCGCTTGAAGCCATGGGGTTCGCCGAAAAAGGTTACGCTTGCCACGACGCCCGCAAAGGCCGCTGGTCGCTTTCGGGAGAAACTCCTTTGAACACCTTCGGAGGCCTTAAGGGAAGGGGGAACCCAGTCGGAGCGTCAAACATCTACTCGTTGGCCGAGGCCTACCTACAGGTAACCGGAAACGCTGAAAAAAATCAGGTGGACGGCGCGAAAGCGGGCCTCATTCAAGCAGTCGCCGGCCTTGGTTCATATGCGGCGGCCGTGATCATCGAGGAGGTGGGTTAAATTGTCGAAGCCTGCGTCCTACTGGCGTCTGAGGCCATTTGTCTACAGGTTAGAAGGAAGCAGATGCGTGAAATGCGGCCATTTTCATCCCCTTGTCCGAAAAGTATGCAGAAGATGCGGTTCGAAAAACCTTGAGAGAGACCGGCTGCCCGCCACGGGTATCCTGCGGCATTTCACCGTCGTTTCGCAGGCCCAGCAAGGTATGGAGAAGAACACGCCATTCATCGTTGCATGGGTTGAAATGGATGACGGCTCTAAAGTTGTTGCACAGATGACCGACTGTGAGCCGGAAGACCTGAAGCCTGCGATGAAAGTCGAAACGGTGGTGCGGAAAATAAAGGTCGACGGAGAGTCCCGCCTAATCTTTTACGGCATCAAATTCAGGCCATCTGCTTAGCGACCGGACAATTGTTTCCACAGCAGAACTGTTGCATACTCACGTGGTATGGACTCCTGCTGAGCTATCTTCTCTATTTCAGCTCGAGCGACGGCTTCGGCACGCGGCCCATGGGTCAGCATAAGCTTCTTCTTGATATCTTCAAGAAGCTTCCCAGCTTCCTCTCTGCTCGTCGTCATATCCACAATAGTCCTTGGAAGGTCCGACAACTGCTTAATCATGTCTTCAACCATCTTCAATCGGTTCCGAAGGCTCGCCAGTTTTTTACGAAGCTCTGGAATCCGAGCCTCCAGCTCCTCCTTCAACCCCACGTTTTTACTCCCCTTATCGCCTTCGAGCTGCATAGTGTTCAACTCTATGCTCGACCAAATCAATTCCTCCTCAACCTCGTGAAACTCCGAACCAATTGTTTCCCGCACAGCCTTCAAATTATCCAAAACAATCGCGCTCTTATCCAGCAAAGCATTCCTTTTTTCAGACAATCGGCTCAAGATGCTGCGAATTAGCTGAGGCCGAAGCTCGTCGGACTTGATGCAATAAATCATGAAGTTTTTATCCAGATTTCTTATCCTTTCAACGTCTTTCATCAATTCATCGTAGGCTTGAAGGGCCTGTTCGAGGTCTTCTCCTGCTGGCTGAGGCTGCTGCTCTGCTACCTGTTTGGGCCCATCACTTTCTACCACCGGTTCTTCGGCAGCAGTCTGCGAGGGCAAGGCGTCGACTTCCGGGGCTTGTTCCTGCTGTGGCTGAGACGACGGCTTGATGCGGAGGACAATTTTCTTGGGCAAATTCGTTAGCCCTCGCTACTTCCTGCCAGCCATTAAGCTCCAAACAGCTTTTTAGCTTTTCCCAGCAGTCCTTCGGGAACCTCTGACTTTGAATTGCTCACCGTCTTACTCTCGGCTTCTCCCGTCAAATGCCGCACGTCGAACGTGCTTAACGCATGAAGGGTGCTTTCCAACAGCTTGGCCCTGTGAATTCCTATAGAAACCGGAAGCGACACCACACGCCCCTCCTTTGAAATCTGGAAAACCTTGAACTTCAGCGAAGAAATCTTATGCGTCTTGGCAAATTCGACGGGATCGATGACCAGAGCCACAGCCTTGCTATACATCATTTGGTATCGTTTTTGGGTGTCGATGTCGGTGGGAGAAAGGAAGACGTCGAGTCCAGGATGAGAATGATACCAGCCGACAATGTAAAGGCCTTTATCGTTTTTCGCCAAATCCTCGGCGACCTTCGCCATCACCATTTCATCAAGCTGAACGTAGGCGGGTGTCCCATACTGCTCTCCGGTCATGGCATCCCATATCTCCAAAACTTTGCCCGCTGACTTGCCGATCAGAAGCCCGGCTACCTCTCTGTTCAAAACCGCCGTCGCATGTTTGACTACTTTGCCGAGAGCGAGAGGATAAATGCGTACACGCATCAAAAGTTTTCGCTCACGGAAAGTAATAAGAATGACGTTTTGAAAACCTACTTTGAATCTTATCGACGTCATGTTTCGGGCGTTTCGATGTTTTACTCAGAGCTAAAACTTATATACGCACGGGTGGGAAAACCAACAGAATGAAAATTAAGATTGTCCCAGCAGTTGGCGGAGGTTCACCCCTCGAACTCGAAGTTTCACCCAACGCCACCGTCGGCGCGGTCAGGACAAAAGTATGTGCGATGAAAAAACTTCCACCCGATACTACACGGCTTACCTACAAGGGAAGAGCTTTGAAAGACACCGAAACTCTGCAGAGCATAGGCGTCGAAGACGGCGACAAATTTGTTCTAATTACGAGGACGGTGGGTGGGGTTGGAAAGCCAATCTGTCGAACTTCCTGAAAACGCATGGCACAGAAGGCTCGCGCTTGAATATTCTCTGCTTCAGGAAAACGAACCAACGTTCACACCGGTCGAAAACGAGCTGACCCACTATGAAGGAGTGATCATCGGCACGGGCCCTTACGATGGAGGTTATTTCCGGGTCGAAATAATCCTGCCCCGGTCGTATCCCTTCTATCCACCTGACGTAATATGGCATACGAGAATTTGGCATCCCAACTTTTCGGACTCCGTCCCGGCAAGAGTATGTGAATCGATTTTTAAAGACCACTGGTCGCCGACTCTTCGGGTGGTGGCGGTCATAGAGTCTTTACGAAATCTTCTGACCAATCCGAACCCGGAAGACCCGTTAAATCCCGTCGCAGCCTTCGAATATAAGAATAGACCGGACCTTTTTATGGCTCGGGTTAGGCAGTTTGTCGAGGAATATGCTCATCCAGAGCAAGCCTTTAGAAGAGGCCGTTGGAAAGGTCAGTAGACTTGGACAAGGCTGAGTTGATGACCCGTTATGACCGACAGATGAGGCTGGAAGGATGGAATCAGCAAAAGCTTTCCGTTGCGAAGGTGCTCGTCGCCGGCATCGGTGCCCTGGGCTGTGAAGTGGCGAAAAATTTAGCATTAATGGGTGTCGGAGAGCTTCTACTGGTCGACAACGACGTAGTCGAGCTATCCAACCTAAGCCGCCAAATGCTCTATAACGACAGCGACATTTCACAGGCGAAGGCCCTTGTGGCCGAAAAAAGGATAGCCGAAATGAACCCGCTCGTAAAAGTTCGCGGCATCC
>JANWZT010000065.1 GCA_025054515.1 Candidatus Caldarchaeum sp. | reverse complement strand
CGTCGAGCACCTGTCCGGCCGTCGCGCCCACGGCGTTCGCGCGAACCGCGAATGAGGTCGATGTGCCGTAGACCCCCTTCTTAGGGGGGCAAAGTGCCATCGACCTCAAACCGCCGGCTGGCTCGCACCGCTCATCGGGCTCATCCGTCAATCGTTGGTTTCGCGGAAATACTTCCAACTTGTGCCGGTTATCTCGTCGCCCGTGAACTGAAATCACTCAACAGAGTCATGCTCACCTCCAAGGCTCCATATACAGCGGTTTTGGGCGGTTCAAAAGTTTCGGACAGGCTTGAGGCCATCAGCGCCCTGATCGAAAACGGGCGTGCCGATAACGTATTGTTAACTGGGTTGATTGGGTTGGTATTTTTGCGGGCCGCAGGTATACTGAAAAAGCCTCTTCCTTCCGACGCGGAAAAATATGTTGGAAAAGCACAGATGCTGTTGAGCGAATTCAAGAGCAAATTCGTCCTTCCCGAAGACGTCGCGGTTGAAAAAGATGGTGAAAGAAGGGAAATATCCGTGGCCGAAATTGACAGCGGTGAAAAAGTTCTCGACATCGGCGAACAAACCATACGGAAATACTCAAAAATTATCAAGAGTTCGGGGACGATTTTCATGAGCGGGCCTCCGGGCGTGTTTGAGAAAAAGGGATTTGAGAAGGGAACCGATGAGCTGCTTTTGGCGTCGGCGAGTTCCCTTGGCACAACTATAATCAGCGGGGGTCATCTGTCTGCGGCTCTCGAACGCTTAGGTGTGAAGGAGTGGATTGACCACGTTAGCACAGCGGGCGGTGCGCTGGTGATGTTTCTGGCGGGAAAAAGGCTGCCGCTGATCGAAGCTCTCTCGAGAAGTGCAAAAAGGATAAAAGGCCTTTGAGTTGGTTGGTTTGCCCACGGGCGACGGCGAGGTTATCAAAGCAGTTTTTCTCGACGTCGACGGAACGCTTTACCGGAGCCGCGAATATGAGGAACACCTCCTCAGTCAAGCCGTTTCCGTCATAGCCGAGCTGCTGGGCATCGGCAAGCATGAGGCCTTCAGAAAACTCGCCGAAACTAAAAAAATCTACAAAACGGTCAGCAAAAGCGTTGAAGTTCTCGGAATCAGCCGTAAAGTTTTCTACGATAAACTCGCGGACAAGGTTAAGCCATCAGAATACATTCGGAGGAGCGACGAAGTTCCCCAAATTTTGAGGGCGCTTCGCGGAAGGGGTATCTTTGTGGGTCTTCACACCAACTCTGGCAGGAAGCTGGCTAAAAAAGTCCTTGACTGCCTGATGGTCTCTGACGACTGCTATGACTTTATTGTTACGAGCGATGAGGCAGAGCCTAAGCCGAGCGATGAGGGTTATAGGTTATTGCTCGCTAAAGCTGGTGTCCGTGCGTCAGAGGCTCTCTACGTAGGGGATAGATGCGACGTTGAGGTCGCTCCGGCGAAAAAGCTGGGCCTCAAAACCGCAATAATTCACGGAGGCGGCTGCGAATTCGCCGACATTATCCTGACCGATATCCGCGAACTGCTCAGCTTTGTTTGATCCCAAGGTACAGTTTACCCAGTTCCGCATGGTTCAGAAGCGCGGCTGCGTCCCCTTCAAAGACGGTTCTGCCGCTTACGAGTAGGATGGCTTTATCGCCGATTTCGAGGGCTTTACGAGCGTTTTGCTCCGCGAGTATGACGGTTTTATCAAATCTGTCGCGCAATTCCTTGATAATGTCGAATATCATTTTGGCCATTTTTGGGGACAGGTTGGCCGTCGGCTCGTCGAAAAGCATGACTTTAGGTTTGCGAAGGAGGGACATCGCGATGGCAAGCATCTGTCTTTCTCCACCGCTCATCAAGGCTGCCTTCCGGTTCTTGAAGGTTCTCAAATGTGGGAACATTTCGAATATTTCCTTTAGCGTCGATTCATCTGTTTTGAGGCCGTGTGTCGCTATCATGAGGTTTTCTTGAACTGTCAGGTTTCCAAAAATGTTGTCGACCTGTGGGACATATGAAATTCCGTAACGAGCCACTATGTGCGGCGGAAGCCCTGTGATGTCGACGCCATCAACTTTCACGACTCCTGAGTAAATCTTCGTGAGGCCGAATATTGTTTTTAGGAAGGTGCTTTTGCCGCTTCCGTTCGGCCCCACGATGACCGTGAGCATTTTCTGAGGAACCGTGACGGATACATCGAACAACACCTGCATGGTTTTGTACCCAGCCCCGAGGTTATCGGTGACGATCATCAGCTATCCACCGAGGTAGCTTTCCACAACAAGCGAATTCGTCAAGACCTGCTGGGGAATTCCTTCGGCGATGACTTTTCCCAAATGCATGGCGAAGACGTAGTCGACGTACGGTATGGCCAAATCGAGTCTATGTTCAACGAGAAGGAAAGTGGTTCCAAGTTGTCTTGCCACCTCCCTCAAATGGATGAACAGGTCGTTTGCCAGTATCGGGTTCAAACCAGCCGCAGGCTCATCCATCAAGATCATCTTGGCCCCACTCATTAAAGCCCTTCCAGTTTCAAGCAACTTCATCTGACCGCCGCTGAGCTTGTTCGCCTGCTGATCCCATAGATGGTCGAGCTTCAGCAGCCGAAGAATTCTGTAAGCTTTTTCAACAAGTTGTTCCTCTTCTTTCATCCAACTCGATTTGAAGAGTCCAGTTACTAACCCGTCACCGCGATGACCCTTGTGCGACACAAGCAGATTTTCCAATACAGTCATCGAATGAAAGGGTCTGGGTATCTGCCAAGTTCTCACGAGGCCGAGCCCGTAGATAGTGTGTGGTTTCAGCTTGGTTATCGGCTTGTCTTCAAAAAATATTTCGCCTGAGTCTGGTTTGTAAACTCCCGTCATGGTGTTGATGAGGGTGGTTTTTCCGCTTCCGTTGGGTCCGATCAGTAGCGACATGATTCCCCGTCTAACTTTCATATCTACACCGCTTAAAGCGGAAAGGCCGCCGAAGCTCTTGGTCACTTCACGGACGACTAGAATGTAGTCAGCCATTATTGTAAAAAAGATGGTGGATGTATTTAAGGCAGATTACGGGGTGAAGCCTTCGGCCCATTCGAAGGTTCCGGTCGAGTAGACGTATCGACCTGCTTCAACCCATGTTGGCTTGCCGCCGACCGTTTTGACGACCCACAGGATGTAGTCGGAAAACGGTAGGTCTCCAGCGTCGTCGAGCTTGAGGCTGAGGAATTCTTCAGCAATTTTGGGCAGAACAGCTCTGATAGCTTCGGCGTCGTATTTCTGAGTTGCCATCAACCCGAGGGCATAGGCCCATACGGCGCTGTAGGCGGCGTAGGAGTAGGCGTCTGGAGGCGACCTCCCCAGAACCCGCAGAACTTCCGCGTCCACGCGGGCTTTTCTGTCGGGTGTTGTGGCGAAGAACAGCGGGTTTATCCATTTGACCTGTTCGGCAAACCTGGTCGCCGATGGGTCTTGGAAGATTGTGTTTGTCACGGCTGTTCCGTCGCTGCCGAACCACCTGACTCTTTTGAGGTCCGGGTAGTCGTTTGCCGCTGAAAGGAAGGCGACGACTTCGTCGAACCCGACGATTTCAACCATTATTTTGTCGGGCGAAACACCCTGAGCTATGAGTTCCCTGACCTTTGCGTTTAGCTGGGAAACTTCGGCCGAAAACTCAGTTTTGTCTGGCGCGTAGCGGAGCTCGAATGCGAGGTTTATGCCTAGCCGCCTTGCCTCCCTACTCGAAACGGTGTGCAACCCGTCTCCCCAAGCGTCGCCTCGCCAGATGTAGAGCAGATGACTAACCCCGAGAAGTTTGGCGAGACGTGGGCCGATCGGCCCCTGAATGTCATCGGCTGTTGTGAACCTGAAGACGAAGTCTCCAGGGATTTTCAGGTCTGGGGCGGTCGATGATTGTGAGATGAGCAATATCTTATTGGTGTCGGCGAATCCTTTGATTTGTCTTATTTCTGCCGAGGTCATCGGGCCGACGATGAGTCTGACGCCCCGTGCGTAGAGGCTTCTGATTTTCTCCTCAGCCACGGCGGGTTGGCAGGCGGTGTCTTCGTGGACTAGCCTAATACGGAATCCTGCCCCCGATCTGGTTAGAAATTCGTTTACCTCTTTTGCCGCAAGGTCCATCGCCACCTTTTCGTTTTCAGCGTAGGATGACAATACCGCGCTGAGACAGAGGAGTGTGCCAATCGTAACTTCCCCCGTCAAGCCTGCTGCAACCGGCGCCGTCGTGGTAACAGTTCGCGTCAGTGTTTGGGTTACAGTTACTCCCTGTCCCCCAACGGTCGTTGTCCTCGTGACGGTTGTTGTTTGAGCCGGCGATAGCAGCGGCCCGAGGCCTATTCCGCCGATGAGAAGTCCGACGACTAGGGCAACTACTGCAGCTGCTCCCGCTATTGTCGTGGAAACTGCTGTTGTTTTCCTGTTCATGACTTAACGCAGTACACCTGACACTTATAAATATTTCCGCAGACATCCTCAAATTCAAATCATACTTCTTTACCGATAAATACTAAATCATGGCATTACATGAGATCGGAGATGTGGGTTATCGAGCCGATTTTCCGTGATGCCATAATCTTTGCCAGTATGCTCAGCCTTCTCACGCTCGGCTTAACCCTAACATATCTCACAACAAAGGTTCCAAACTTTTCCCACGGTAGTTTCGCCTCTATCGGCATGATGGCGATGCTAACGTTCACCGAGGTGATGAAAATCCCTGCCTATTTCGTTCTCTTCCCGTCTTTCCTTCTGGGCGGTGGCGCCGCTCTACTACTCTACATGATGATCCTGCGGCCTCTGATTTCAAGGGACGCTAACATCGTAGCACAGATGGTCGCGACAATCGCCTTCGAACTCATCATGATTTCGGTCCTAAACATCTACGCTGACTACTTGACGCAGACTTTCAAAGTCCAGACACGGGGATTTTTAATCAGAAGGAATGACGTGCGATTTTTCGGCGAGCCTGGTGTCTTCATTGCTGCACCGATACTCGCCGTCTCTGCCGTGTTTTTGCTGTACCTGCTCCTTAACAGGACGAGGTTCGGGGTTGGGTTGAGGGCGGCTATCGAAAACCCATCGCTAGCGGGAACGCTCGGCATCAACGTCAAACGAGCCTATTCGTTTTCTTGGTTTCTCGCCGGGGGATTGGGCGGTGTAGCGGGGTCGCTTCTCGCTCTCTGGTTTCAAGGCAGCCCAAACTACGGCAGCGAGCTACTCATCAGCATCTTCGCGGCATCAATCGTGGGCGGGCTGCAAAACATCTACGGGGCCGTGGCGGGCGGATATTTGCTCGGATTCATCGAAATCCTCGGCACCCGTCAACTCGGCTTCACATTTGGGCCTTGGATAACTGTTTACAGGCCGTTGATACCGATTGTTGCCATGGCAGTGACCCTGCTTTTGGCGCCTCAGGGATTGATGGGAGTCAGATGGCGAAGTTTGGCGAGGACCGTTATTCGAGGTGGTGTTAAATGATGGAGCAACAAATCCTGACCTTTCTTTTTGACATATTGTCCTACATCGCCATTTACTTGATTATCAACGTCAGCCTGAATCTCGAATACGGGCTTACGGGCATCCCAAACTTTGGCAAGGTCTTAGCGGTTGCCGGAGGAGCTTTTGTTGTCGGAGCTGTTCCGGGTAGGATATTGGCCGACCAGCTCAACTTGTTGAAGGGCTTCAAGGCCGTGCAGGATCATCCGATTTTGTCGGAATGTTTGAGCACCCTCGCCCAGATAAAGCCGAAAATACTCGAAAGCATCGACTACATCGAGGACAACGCAGTCGTGGGCGACTGCATTCGAAGGGTAATGGTGAACGACCCCGTGTTATCGATGGCGGTGTTGTTGGGCACTCTGGGGTTGGCTGCGTTGGTTGGCGCGGGCCTCGGATTCGCCGCTTCATACCCGGCGATACGTCTTCGGGAGGATTATCTCGCCATGACGTTATTGGCGATGGGAGAGTTTCTCCGACAAGTTGGTTATCTTGACCGCACATTAGTAGGTGGTACGCTCGGCGTATTTGCCCCCGACCCGTATGGCTGGCTGGGCGCTTACCGGTTTTACGCGTCGGCGCTGGTCATTCTATTGGTAGCCTCTTTGTTTTTCCTGTATGTGAGGACTGTGACTTTCTCTCCTGCCGGCAGAGTTCTGAAAGCTGTTCGAGATGAAGAGCTTGCCGCTGAAGTTCTTGGGATAGATGTTATACGCGTGAAACAGAAAGTTCTGGTTGTTTCTTCGATGATGGCGGCCGTCGCCGGAGCTTTATGGGCGTTCTATTCGCAGAGCGTGATAGCCAACACCTACGACAGGTTTACATGGACTTTCTGGCCTTGGGTGATGGTAATCATCGGCGGAGCCGGGAATCATCGAGGTGTTCTACTGGGCACAGTTGTCTTCGTAGTCCTCAGACGTACGATCGACACTTACAGATATGTTCTGGAGCCGATCATACCGTTCAGCTTGGTTTGGCTTGACAGGCTTTTGTTTGGAATAGCTTTGATATTGGTCCTCATTCTCCGTCCGCAAGGCATTCTGCCTGACCGGCCGACACCGGCATTAGGCTTTGAAAAAGCGAGGAAAATTATCGAGAAGGCCGCCGAAAAATGACTCGCAGAGACGAAGGAGAAACATATTTACCGCGGTTAGGCAAAGTGCGGAAAAGTCATCCGAGAGTTGAGGCCTTTGGAGCCGTGGACGAGCTTTCGTGCTTCATCGGGGTGG
>JANWZT010000064.1 GCA_025054515.1 Candidatus Caldarchaeum sp. | reverse complement strand
GGCCCCAGCTCATCACGTTTTGGTCTCCTAACCCGAGAAAGCTGACGCCGGACTCTATCAAGATAGCGAACCCCATTTGGAGAGTAATCGCGGGAATTATGGGAAGAATGATGTTGGGAAGAATTTCGCTGAACATTACGCGAATCGGGCTGGCGCCTAGTGCTTTGGCGGCGAGCACGAACTCTCTTTCCCTTACCGACAGGATTTGAGCCCGTGTTATTCTTGCGAGCGTCGGCCACGAAACCAATGCGATAATGGCGACGATGATGTTTATGTTGCCGCCAAACAATACAATCAGGAAGATTATCAAAACAAACGACGGGATTGAAAGAACGATGTCCGCGATGCGCATAAGTATTTCGTCTACGAGGCCGCGGAGGTAGCCCGCTGGGATGCCTACTGCGAACCCGATAATCACGGACAACGCCGTCGACGCTAACGCCACATACATGGCTGTTCTGGCTCCGAACACCACTTGGCTGAAAATGTCGCCTCCAGCTTGGTCTGTCCCCATTATGTATTCGGGGGATGGTGGGGTCAGGGCTGGGCCGACCCTCGTTTTCAGCGGGTTGTAAGGCGCTATAAATTCGGCGAAAACAGCGAACACGAGTATAGGTGTTAGAATCAGGAATGGAACCAGCACGAATTTTTCACGGTAAACGGCCTTTACCATCGAAACAGGCACGCTGGTCATCTATTTCGCACCTTCTGTCCGTATTCTTGGGTCTACGACCATGTATACGATATCCGCTATGAAGTTCGCAAGTGCTACGGCGGCTGAGGTGAAGATGAAGATTCCTGTGACAAGTGGGTAGTCGCGGTAGTTGACGGCCTGGATCAAAAGACTTCCCACACCAGGCCATGAGAATATTGTTTCCGTGAACACCACCCCGCCGACCATCAGACCGAGTTGAATGGCCAGAACTGTGATGATGGGTAGGAGCGCGTTCTTCAAAGCATGTTTTCGGAGTATCTTGTTTTCGGGAACGCCTTTTGCCTGAGCGAGTATGATGTAGTTCATTCCTAAGGCTTCGATGAGTCCGGCTCTGGTCATTCTTGTGTAAGTTGCTAAGAAGAAGGTTGACAGCGTCATGCTTGGAAGAACCAAGTGATGCAAAACGTCTAAGAAGCGTGTGAGGAAGCCGTTGCTGATGTTGATGTCCATCATGCCGCCGATGGGGAAGATAGGATACCATAGTGCAAAGACCAGAATGAGGACCAGTCCCAGCCAGAAGGCGGGGATGGAGTAAAGAATGATGGTTACGGCGTTGATCAGCCCGTCGAATATCGTGAATGCCTTCTTGGCTGAAAGCAGCCCTAGAGCCAAACCAAGAAGAAACGATATCACTATCGAGGTCCCGACGAGCAGAATTGTCTGGGGCAACCTGTCGAGAATCACGGACAAGACGGGGGCGCCAAAGGTGATGGAATAGCCGAGGTCTCCCCTGAAGAACCTACTGAGGTAGATTATCAGCTGCTCTGCGACGGGCCTGTCCAAACCATACTGTTTCCGCACGGTTTGGATGTATTCGGGGGAGGCTGCTTCGCCAGCGATTAACGTCGCCGGGTCTCCGGGGGCCAACCGAATCAAAAAGAAAGACAAAATCGCCACCGTCAAGACAACCAAGAAGGATGTAATCGTTCTTTTGACGAGGTAGGCCCACAAGCCATTATCCCGAAAAATCCAGAGCTATAAAACTTTTGACGCGGGTATTCTCTGGAAAACCTTATCTACACCATGTCGTCGATTGAGCGTGATGAATGCCGCAAACCATGAAAAAATTATGTATTTGGTCCCCGGCGTTGGTTTAAAGCCTGAAGAGCTCGAACGCCGTCGGCGGGTTCTGAATTCCTTCACTTCGCATGGTTTCTCGGTCGACATAGCCGCAGTGGCCACCGGCCCTCTCTCCATCGAATCGTACTGCGACGAATATGTATGCGTGCAACCCGCGTTGGAGCTTGCTATAAAATGTGAGGAGAAAGGCTATGCTGCAGTGATTATCGGCTGCTTCGGCGACCCCGGCATAGAGGCGTTGAGGGAGGCTATGAGAATACCGGTCGTCGGGCCCGGCGAAACTTCAATGCATGTGGCGTCTATGCTGGGATATGGGTTCTCGATCATCACTATTCTCAAGAACGTAGTCAACCCGTTGAAGACCTTGGCGAGAAAACTTAGTCTCGAGGATAAACTGGTTTCTGTGAGGGTTATCGATAAGCCGGTGCTGTCGCTCTATGATGATGTTGAAAGCACGAAGAAGCGGCTGCTGGATGAAGGGCGGAAAGCTGTTGAGCAAGACGGCGCAGACACCCTTGTACTTGGTTGTATGTCTGAAGCTTTCCTCGGCTTGTCCGAGTATTTGCAGAACGAACTCGGAGTTCCGGTGGTTAATCCCGTCGGCGTTTCCGTGAAAACAGCGGAATTGCTCATTGTCAACAAGATAAGCCACAGTAAAGTGGCTTACCCGCCGCCTCCTAAGAAAATCGTTGTTTAAAATCCTCTACTACTTCGATCGCTGAACGAATCGTTGCACGTACTTTGTTACGTCCGCGGACGAGCTGAGTCAGTAGAAATCGGTATTCATCCGAGTTGACGCTGAACTGCTTCAGTTCACGGGTTGGAGCCAAGTCGGGAAAAGCAGGCACCTCCAAAGCCGGGTCATGTGCAAATCTTCCGCTTTTGGTGTAATTTATGGGGATGATTATCCGCGAAAGCTTGAGAAGCATACGGTTGAACCTCTCCGCGGTTACTTCCGATGTGTCGCGGCTGACAAGATTATAGACGTCTTCGAGTTTCTGCCTCAAAGCCTTCAAGTCGTCAATAACAGGGGTTAAGTCGAAATGTGTTCCCGCGGCTTTTCCGTAATCAGCGATTATCTCGATGCTTTTGTCCACTGTCTTCCGGAAGTCTAACGGATACAGTTTCGCCGTCGCAAGCCTGTATACTGATAAGAGGTAGATTTTCGTGTCAGTTTCGAGTATGGTTTTGTCGGCTATGTGCATTTCGTCGTGTTCGGTGTGCCATTCGACGTTTCCCCCGCATCCGCCGACTGGGTAAAGTCCTCTTTCTTTCCGCAGGCTTTCCGGCATGTTTGATAGGAGCATGAATAAAGACGAAATACCTATACCGTGGAAAGAATAATCGCCAGCTCTTAAAGGCCGTATCCCCTTAGAATCCTTGCCTGTCACGTCCTTGATGATTTCCTTCCCAAACTGCTCCATTTCGTCCATCCACATGACCTCGTCGTAGGCTGTGGCATCTCGGCATCCCGGTGAATCGCAGTTTATCTGCGCGATGCATCTTTCGTCAAGCTCGAGGGCGAAGGTGTCGCAGAACCATGTGGAGCCAGCGTATCGTCCCGTCGAATGACCGGGCCACCACGCAATCTTCACCCCACGTTTCAGCTTGTCCCTGTTCTTGTGCAGAACACGCGCGACCTCGAGCAATGTAGCGTTGCCCACAGCGTTGTCCCCGATTCCCACATGCCATGAATCATAGTGGCCGTGTAATAGCACGTATTCGGCGTCTTTTTTACCGGGAGGAAATATTTCAGCGACTGGGATGATGCATTTTCTCCAGCGTGTGTCGACTTCAGCGGACACCTTCACACGCACAGGGCCTTTTTGCAGATGCTGCCGTAGAAGTTCGCCGTCGACCTTAGATATGCTGACCGCGATGATGTCAGGTATCATGTGCTTGTTCTCGAGAGTTGGGGTTCCCCAGACAGGTGTTATTATTCCTTCATGAGTCCATTTACCGGGGCTGATTCCGACGACGGCTAATGCTCCCCTGCTTTGAGCGGCGTGGGCAACAGCAGGAAAAACAATTCCCTCGGTGGCCACGGCCTTCCCACGTACGTCTCTGCCGTTCTCCAACTGAAACTCAAAGAACCCTGACAGAGGGGAAGGTCCTTTCTTACCCGGTATAAACTCTATCTCTCCCTCATATGAGCCGCTCCGGGAGAAGGAGCTCGTTTTGGGGTTCATGGCTATGTCCTCGTGGCTTGGTCTATAGCGTATTGGTTCACGTATCTCGAATTCCGCCTTCTTAGGAATGCTGATGTAGAGCTCTGGCTCGTATACGCTAACGGAAATTCCGTGTAAACGGAGAGAGTTTATTATATATTCAGCCGCAGCATATTCGTCCGTTGTACCCGAAACTCGGACAAGCTTTGAAAACCGCTCCAAAAGCCGCCACTCGTTTTCAACATTTACTTCATTTAGCAACTGTTTTTCAAATTCCGTTAAAGCCATGACCTGGTTTTCCAAAATGTCAAATATATGTTTATCCAACTGATTACGTGAAGCAATGTAGCGAAATCCTATGCGTCGGCGACATTCAGTTCGAAACCCACATCACGTTGGACCCAGCATTGACCCAGTTGCTCGGGAAAGCGGACATCGTTTTCGGAAACCTGGAGACACCGATATCAAACCGAGGGCACCCCGTAAACAAGGTTATCACGATGCGGACGGACCCAGCACATTTATCTGAGCTGAGAAAACTCAACCTTAAAATCGTAACGCTGGCGAACAACCATATTCTTGACTTCGGAGTCGAGCCGATGTTTGACACCATGCGTTATCTTGATGAAATAAACATTCGATACGTTGGTGCTGGACGTAACAGGAAAGAGGCATCGGCCCCGGTTATGGTGGAATCGGGCTCGGTGAAAATCGGCTTCCTCGGAGCGGCATGCACATTGCCGCTTGATTTCGCGGCGAATGATTCGAAGCCTGGAATAGCTCCCATCCATGTAAACACCTACCTGAGAATGGACCCAGTCATAGAACAAGAACAGCCGGGAACGCCGCCGTTTATATACACAGAACCAGACGGCGACGACCTAAACTACCTCGTCGAAGTGGTCAAGAACACAAAACAGGAAGTCGACTACATCATAATGGGGATACACTGGGGTGTTCCGTTTCAAAACAGAGTGTTGGATTACCAAGCTAAGATTGCTGACGTTTTGACAAAAAACGGAGTTGACTTTGTTGTGGGCCATCATCCACATACCTTACACGGCTTGTCAGCGGCTAACAATAAAGTGGTCTTCTACAGCCTGGGAAACTTCGTCTTCCACTACAAAGCACCCGTCAGTCTGGTTAAGAAGTTTTCGAGAATAATGGGAAACATGCAAAGCTCCCCATTTTCAACCATCGCAAAGCTTTCGATCTCGAAATCAGAAACAGCCATTGAGCTGACTCCCGTTGTTCTCAACGACGAAGGCAATCCACGGCTGGCTACGGACAAAGAGGCTGAACAAATTCGACTCACCCTACAAAATCTATCGGCTGACTTGGGTTCTGGAATCGAGTTCGAGGCCTCGAACGGAATAGTCATCAAAGTAAAAGTAAATAGTCAGACATAATCACTGTTGAAGGATTTTTGATGGACCTTTATGAAGCGATTTACACTCTGCGAAGCATAAGAAAGTTTAAACAAATACCGGTCGAACGTGAAAAAATCGTCAAGATTATCGAGTGCGCCACGAAAGCCCCTAACGCCAGCTTCACGGAGCCATGGCATTTCGTTGTGGTTCAAGATGAGAACACGAAGAGAAAGTTTACACCGATGTACGCCGAAGCTTTCAGGCTTTATCAATCGCAGCGCCGCATACTCACTGAGGAAGTGAAAAAAAGGTTGGAGAAAGCCAGACATTTCGCGGAAAACATCCACGAAATTCCCGTCATGGTGTTTGTTTTCATGGACCCTTCGACCCGTGCCGTGAAAGAAGGGTTCCTCAACGAGTTGACTTTGCAGTCGATGTATGGCTCGGTTTTTCCAGCCATCCAGAATTTGATGCTCGCCGCCAGAGGATTCGGGCTCGGCTCTGTTTTGACTACGCTTTTGAACTTTTACGAGGAAGACGTTAAAAAGATTCTCGGCGTGCCTCCGTCGATTAGGCTGGTCGCCATGGTGGGCGTCGGCTATCCAGCGGTAAAGTTTTCAGAACCGCGACGAAGCCCGTTGGAGAAATTCCTGCACTGGGAAAAATGGTAAACCCATCACGGCAAAACCCTTTTTAAGAATAAACCCCAACACATACAAAGAAATTTATACACAAAAAACAACCTATCCACGGGCGGCCGTAGTCTAGTCTGGTAGGACGGCGGGGCCCCGGCCCGCAGGTCCCGGGTTCAAATCCCGGCGGCCGCATCATCGGATTTTCGTCGAATTGGTTGTGATGGAAGATTATGTTTGGGTTGTATTTGTGGCTGGTTTTTATCTTGGACGGGTGAATACGATGTCATGGTTTCCGAAGGCGTTGCGGCTCCTGATTTTGAGTTGGTATCGCAGGACGGTAACAAGGTGAGGCTTTCGAGCTTTCGTGGGAAGAATGTTGTGTTGTTCTTTTACCCGAAAGATGGTTCACCGGGTTGTACGCGGGAGAACTGTCTTCTCCGCGACAGCATTCAGGATTTTGAGAAATTCGACGCCGTGGCGATAGGTATCAGCAGGGACAGCGTGGAAAGTCATCGACGTTTCGCGGAAAAACATCGGTTGACTCATTTGCTTCTCAGCGACCCATCGGGAGAGGTTGTGAAAGCCTACAACGCGGCGGGGTTGTTCGGCTTAACCAAACGGATTACTTATGTGATAGACCGAGAAGGAAGAATTCGGAAAATTATTTCCTCGCTAAATCCTTCGACGCATGTTGCGGAGGCGTTGAAGGCTTTGTCAGGTCTTGAGAAGCATGGAAAATAGTGAATTGAGCTCCTGAGCGGCGAAGACGTCGCCTT
>JANWZT010000063.1 GCA_025054515.1 Candidatus Caldarchaeum sp. | reverse complement strand
CTCGGAGCAGCCCGATCGTGAGCTCCCTGTATGTGGGAAAGACCCAGTCGTTTCTGGAAAGGCTGTTGACGCTGCCCACGACGGCCGCCTCCTGGCCCTCGACGGGGGCGTAGCGGGAAGCTTTTCCCAGCGGATGGATTTTCATCATCCACGTGTCGAACGTCCTCAGCATCACCATTTCACGCATCATCTTCCGAAGCAGGTCATCCGTGATGGATGGGTCGGGCTCGCCGACCAGCTCCCCTTCCGGGCTGAGCACACGATAGAGCCCTAAGTCGCCTTCACCGACTTGAGACATTCCAACAACTCCTCATCAGTCAACGGCCCTTTCTTCTCCAGTGATTTCTCCTTCACCTTTTCGACGAGTGCCTTCACTTGCTCTGCGGATGCTGTGATTCCCAGCTTTTCGAGTTTCCATTCTAACGAATGTTTGCCGCTTTTCTTTCCGACCAGAACGTCATGCCTGTTTCCCACCATCTCCGGCAGAAAAGCTTCCGAACCCAGATGATATTTTATCCATCCCGCCACCGAAATACCGGATTCGCGGGTGAAAACACGGTCGCCGACGACGGGCTTGTTGGCCGCTAGACGGAACCCGGTTAGTTTTTCCACGAGCTTAGAGACTTCGACGAGCTTTTCGTAGTTAAGGCCGAGCTTCCTCCCGTACAGCAGTTCGAGGCTGAGCGCCACCTCCTCGAGGCTCGCGTTGCCCGCTCTCTCCCCGATTCCGTTGACGGAGACATGGACGACGCTCGCTCCAGCAGAAAGACCCGCGATGCTCACGGCCGTACCCATACCAAAATCATTATGACAGTGGACCTCGACTGGAACTCTAACCGTTTTGACAACCTCCCCAACGAGGTACCTGAAGCCTTCGGGGGAAGCGCATCCCATCGTGTCGACGACGGCAACAGAATTGGGCTTCGCCTCCTCAACTACCCTCGAGTAGATGTGTTTGAGGAAATTTATGTCAGCCCTTGTTCCGTCGACTCCGAAAAACACCGTATAAAGGCCGTGGTCTTTCGCGTAGTCAACGTGGGTGACGGCTTTTTCCACTACGTCCTCGGGTTTCCATCCAAACTGCATTAACTTTGGCACACCGACAGGGCCTTCTGTCACGATGCCCGAAACCCCCGCTTCGATTGCGGCGTCGATGTCCTCTTTGACTAGGCGTGCAAACCCGAAAACCCTCGTCCGCAACCCTTCGCTGGCGATCATTTTGACGGCGTTGAAATCTTCTTTCGAGACCACGGGCATGCCAGCTTCGATACGATGGACGCCGAGCTCATCCAAAGCTTTCGCAATTTCGAGTTTTTCGTCAGAACGCAACACGACGCCCGGAGCCTGCTCACCATCCCGGAGCGTTACGTCGTATATCTCGATTTTCTCGGGGAAGTTAAATTGTTTGAAAACTTCCGGAACGAAGTTGTAGGGGCTTACCCAGTGTCTTTCGCTACGCCAAGGTTCTGAGGACATGTCATTCAGCCACAACGGTGTTGCGCATGGTTCCGAGGCCTTCGATCTCCGATTCGACGACGTCGCCGGGCTTGAGGTAGTATTTTTCGGGGTTTTCTCTGAACGCCGCGACTCCCGAAATGGTTCCGGTTGTGATGATGTCGCCGGGCTCGAGCATCACCCACGAATAATGTTCAATGATTTCCTGCAGGGTTACCGAAAGTCGGTTGGTGTTTCCGGATTGTCTGACTTCGCCGTTGATTCGTAGCTCCATCTTTAGATTGTGCGGATTGCTGATTTCATCCTTAGTTACGAGGTATGGCCCGAATGGTGCGAACGTGTCTAAGTTTTTCCCAAAGTTGAGCAAACCATTCTTCATCTCCTCCCGCTGAATGTCCCGCGCCGTGATGTCGTTGAAAACCATAAAGCCGACGACATGCTCGAACGCCCTTTCCCTCGTAATGTATTTACCGCGTTTTCCGATCACCATGGCCAGCTCCAGCTCGTAGTCCAGCTCTTTGGTATACTTTGGATACACTATGTTGTCGTAGGGCCCGATGATGGATGACGGGCTTTTCAGAAAAGATATCCACTGAGGTATCGGGAATTCCCATTTTGCCTTTTCCGCCTCTTTCGCGTGTTCGCGGAAATTACCCGCTGTGTGAATTATCTTACCAGGCCGTGGAACCGGTGCATATAGACGGACGTCGCCGAGTTTGTAAACAATACCCGGCCCGTATTCGTTGTTCACGAAGGCCCTTGCTTTGTACAGCACTTTTTCCGCGGCGTCGAAGGCTTTTCTACCTCTTCTCAGGAAAGATAGCATGCTGCTGGGTAATAGGGCGTGAGCAAGGATTTCGGGGTCTTCTTCCCCCTCTTCCCGGAGTAATGCCGTGTAGGCGATGTTGCCGTCGAGGACGTATTCGCCGAAAACTATGCCCAGCCGGGGTGACTGGAGATATGGACTGTGAAAAGTAACCAGCTTCATGTCATATTTGCCGGTTCCGACGTTGTTAAATACTTTGTCGGCTTGTTTCTAATGTTTCGAAATGTTTTTAGCGAGGGCGTCGCGGCTGCACACGTGAGGCCTTCGCAGTTTTTCAACAAACCAGCTGAAACCATGGACAGGAAAGAGATTGAGCAAACCAGGGACAAGCTATTAAGGTGGACCGTGAACCACGCCTACAGCAACAACGCCTTATACAGGAAGAAGATGGACGCCGCCGGGGTTAAGCCCGACGACATTAAAACCGCATCAGATATACACAAGCTGCCTTTCACGACCAAGGATGAACTTCGCTCCCTCTACCCTTTCGGAATCCTCGCGGTCCCCCGGAACCAAATTCTTGAGGTGCATGCAACATCGGGAACAACTGGGGTGCCAACCCTCGGGTTTTACACGAAAAACGACATCGAAGTCTGGGGAGAGGTGTCCGGAAGAAGCCTCGTCATGTCGGGGCTGACGAAAGATGATGTTTTCCAGATAACCCCCAGCTTCGGGATGTTCACGGGCGGGTTTGGCTTTTACTACGGAGCCCGTCGAGTGGGTGCTATGATCGTCCCCACGGGAGCCGGGTTCAGTAAACGCCAGATCCAGTACATGATTGATTTCGGGACGACGATGGTTTCTGCGGTGGTTTCATACATTTTGAGGCTTACGGAAACGGCTTTTGAGATGGGCGTCGACCCGGCGAAGGACACTAAGGTGAGGAAGGGTGTGTTCGGCTCCGAAATGTGGACGGAAGAGATGAAGAAACGCATCGCCAGCGCCTGGGATATGGATGTTTACGACATTTACGGGTTTACGGAGCTTTGCGGCCCCGGTGTCGCTAACGACTGCTACCTTCACGACGGCCTACATCTTTGGGAAGACCATTTCTTCGTCGAAGTCATCGACCCAAAAACAGGTGAACCCGTCGGGCCCGAGGAAAAAGGCGAGCTCGTCTTCACGACTTTGACGAAGGAGGCCGCTCCCGTCATAAGATACAGGTGCCGTGACATTTCATTTCTGATGGACTCCCATTCATGCGATTGCGGACGCACTCATCGGAAGCTGGGATACATCCGGGGCAGGGTCGACGACATGATTAAGGTCGCGGGTGTTGCAATTTGGCCCAGTGCGGTCGAGGCGGTTTTGCTTAAACACGGTCAGCTCGGCCCCGAATACCAGATAGTGATTTGGAGGGAGAAAGGCCTCGACAAGTTGAAGGTCGTCGCAGAGCTGGCAAGGGAAATGAAACGGGATGAGGTCGAAAACCTCCGCGCACGATTGCAGGAAGAGCTGCATGAAACGCTTTTCATAGGCGCCGAAGTCGAACTGGTCGAGCCGATGACACTCCCGAGGCAGGAAATCGGTAAAGCGCGGCGCGTGGTGGACAAAAGAGCTGAATGAGCCGTGGTTCTCGTTTTAACGAAAACCGATCTCGAAAACTGGCTGTCGATGGAAAAATCGGTTGAAATCGTTGAAGCATTTTTCAGGGATTATGAAGACGAAAAATACGCTGCTCCTCCGCGTATGGTTACATCCATTCCGGAGAAGGACGCTGTCTGGCTCAACATGCCGGCCCACAGTCTTCATCACAGCGGCTTCATCGTCAAACTCATCAACGAATATAGGCGCAATCCCGTAGTTCACGGCCTCGACACCGCGAACGGTGTGGTGCTGTTTTTCGACCTTGAGACCGGAGCTGTCAAAGGATTGTTGGACGCCGTATCTTTGACGGCCTTACGCACGGGTGGAATCGGAGGAGTCGGTGCAAAATATCTTGCTCCTAAAAAAGTGCTTACGGTGGGCATGATTGGAAGCGGGCGGACGGCTTGGACTCAGCTGACGGCTTTGATCGCCGTGCGGCGAATAGAGAAGCTTAGGGTTTACAGCCCGACAAAACCTAACAGACAAAAATTTGCGGAAAAAGCGGTGAAGACCCTTGGCCTCGATGCTGAAGCGGTTGATACGCCTATGGAAGCCGTCGAAAAATCCGACGTGGTTGTAACGGCGACCAACTCTTCCGAGCCCGCTCTGTCCGGCCGCTGGCTCGGCCCGGATGTTCACGTCACGAGCATCGGTGCTTTGCCGACTCGAAGAGAGCTTGACGTGGAAACTTTTCGGAGAGCTGAGCTAATCGTCGCGGACCTCAAAAAAGCTGTTTTGAAGGAAGCCGGCGACATCATGGCCGCGGTGGAGCATGGTGTCATCGACGCATCTGAAGTTCTGGAACTTCACGAGGTGGTGAAAAAAGGTGTTACACGGCCCAGCCGGCAAACTGTTACGTTGCTGAAATCGGTTGGCTTCGCGGCCCTTGACCTGTTTTTCACGGCCGAAGTGTTGAAGAGGGCCGAAAAAGAGGGCGTGGGAAGGGAGGTTGAGCTTTAGTAGGAACGCGGTAGACCAAGGCCCTTTTCCGCGACATAGGCGAGGGCAAGCTCCTGCGTTATCGGGCCGGATTTGAGTAGATAGACATCCCGTAAAACCCGTTCAAGCCCAGTCTCCTTCAAGTAGCCGTATCCGCCGAGAACTTGAACCGCGTGTGAAACAGCTTTGAAGACGACTTCGGAGCTGAAATATTTCGCCAAACATGCTTCGACGTCGCATCTTTCACCGCGGTCAAACTTTCTCGCGGCTTCGATGGTGAGAAGTTTTGCGGCTTCTGCTTCTGCGTAGTGGGCGGCGAGAGGTAGCTGGATTCCTTGGTTCATGCCGATGGGTTTTCCGAAGACGGTGCGTTGGGATGCGTAGGATGCCGCCGTTCTGATGGCGAAAAACGCCGAGCCCACGGCTAATGCGGCGTACACGATTCTGTCGGGGTTGAGAGCATACGTAAGCGCTTTCCACCCCCTGCCTACTTCACCCACCACCATCTCATCCCCGACCACGACGTCACGCATCGTCATCACAGCGGTGCGATAGTAGTCGGTGCCCATCTTCTCCAATTCCTTGAACGTCAGCCCTTTCTGCTTGAGGTCGAGAATGAACAAAGTGATTCCTTCACTTTTCTTCGAAACGTTCTCCACAGGAGTGGTTCGGACAGCCAAAAGCATGTGAGTCGCCCTGTCGAAATTGTTGACGTACATTTTTTCACCGTTGATAATGTATTTGTCGCCGCGTTTCACCGCTGAAGATTTTATCGACAAAACATCGGAGCCAGATTCTTTCTCGGTCACGGCCAATCCCATGACATACTCGCCTGAAGCAAGCTTTGGAAGAAACAGTCGACAAATTTCTTCGTTACCGGAGTTGATTATGACCAGCGAAGACATGTTGTTGCTCAGCAGAGGGTAGACGCCGGTTCCGAAGCCATGCATGCCGAGGTAGACGACTGCTTGACAGAGGTTCTCGAGAGAGTTCCCGAGGCCGTCGTAGTTTTTGGGAATCAAAAACCCGGAAAGTCTCCGTCTTCCGCATTCGCGCCAAAACTCTTCGGGGAAACGACCTTCCGCGCTTTTTTTGTTCCAGTATTCGACCGGAAAAAGCTTTGGAAAATCCTGTACCGCTTCCACGTCGATGACAGATTCCGGCTATGTTTATAGCTTGTGATGGGCCGGCAAACATCAAATACGGGTTACAGCGTTCAGATAGAAGGTTTGCCCGAAAAAACCAGACTACTTTTCTTCGGCCATCTCGCCAACGACAGCCTCTACACAAGCCTTCCACCTCTCCTTCCAATCCTCGCCCTCCATCACAACCTTTCGACCGCATCCCTCGGGCTAATACCCGCCGCATACCTGATGACGGCATCTTTTATGCAAGTCGGTGTAGGATACCTGCACGATAGAAAAAATCTGAACATCTTGATGCCCGTTGGCTTGCTTCTCGGAGGGTTTACAATCGCGTCGATAGGCTTTACCGACAGTTATTTCTTAATTCTTTTTCTGGCTTTTCTCGGGGGAATCGGCTCGGCGCTTTTCCACCCCATCGCCACATCCCTTAGCTCGATATCAGCCAGACGCTCCACATCGGTCTCCTTCTTCATGACGGGCGGAGACCTCGGCCTCGCCGTAGGCTCTTTCATCTGCTCTGCGGCTGTCGCGGTGATGGGGTTGAAGGGGACGGCGTTTCTAGCTGTTTTGCCGCTGGCCGCGGCGACCCTACTTTTGCTCAGTCTCCGTCAGACGCCGTCCCCGGTGAAGACAGCCGACAACAAATATGCAGGAAGCGATGTCAAAAAATTATTGACGGCCCTCACTGCCTCGTTTCTGAGGGCGACCACAAACGTTGCCTTAATCACTTACCTGCCGCTGTATCTTTCGTCGAAAGGATTTGGCATCCCGTTCGCGGGCGGAATATTGACGGCTATGATTCTGGCGGGAGCGGTTGGGATGATTTCCGCGGGTTTTCTCGGCGATAAAATCGACAAAAAACAAACAGCTCAAGCAT
>JANWZT010000062.1 GCA_025054515.1 Candidatus Caldarchaeum sp. | reverse complement strand
CGAACCTGACGAACAAGATATTCACCAGAAGGGCGTCATCAGTCGAAACAAGCCGGGTTAAGGCCTGCTTCACCTCCTCATATCCCGCTTTCTCATCCACCACACCCAGACGTTTGGCGACTGCTTCAACGTGGGTGTCCACGGCAATCTCGGGCTTGCCGAAAGCAACCGACAGAACGATGTCAGCCGTCTTCGGACCGACCCCCGGAAGCTGGAGCAACATCTGACGATCAACCGGCACGCGGCCTCCGAGCTCACCGTAAACTATCTGAGCTATCTTCTTGATGCGCTTTGCTTTCTCCCGGTAGAAACCGGCAGGCTTTATCAACTTCGTAATGGTTCTCACGTCAGCTTTCGCTAACTCCGCGCCATCCCGAAATCGTGCAAACAGTCGTCTATAGGCTTCATCGGTTTTTTCGTCACGTGTCCGATGTGGAAGAACGGCTCCCACCAAAACCTTGAACGGGTCTACGTCAGAAACGTGCAGCGGACTGTTTCCGACGCCGTAGCGTTTCTTCAAAATGATGAGAATTTCTGAAAAGGCCGCTGGGCTCGTCAAAGCCGGTATCGAGCTGCTTTCGGTATCAAAAGAAGTTTACCCAAAAATCACATCCAATTTTTCCACCTCTTTTACGGGTCAACGAGATAGTTTTTTATAAACGTCGAAACGTTAACCCGTCGTGAAAAAATACACTCTGCCGAGTTTACCATATGCGTATAACGCCCTCGAGCCGTACATCTCCGCCGAAATCATGAACCTCCATCACAGCAAACATCATCAAGCCTACGTCAACGGCGCGAACGCCGCCCTCGAAAGGCTGGAAAAACAGAGGAAAGGCGAAAACCCCGAAAACGTGCGCGGCATTCTACGGGATTTAAGCTTCAACCTCAGCGGCCACAAGCTTCACGCGGTTTTCTGGCCCAACATGGCTCCGGCGGGCAAAGGCGGTGGAAAACCCGGCGGCTCCATAGCAGACCAGATCAACCGTGACTTTGGCGATTTCGAATCGTTCAAAAAACAGTTTAGCGACGCCGCCAAAAACGTCGAAGCCTCCGGCTGGGCCGTGCTGACCTACGACGCGGAATCCGACGCTTTAATCATCTACCAAGTCGAAAAACAGAACTTCATGCATCCGCCCGAGCTTCCGCTGATTTTGACCCTCGACGTATGGGAGCACGCCTACTACCCCCATTAAAAAAACGACCGGGCCTCATACGTGGACAACTGGTGGAACGTCGTCAACTGGGACGACGTCGAAAAACGTTTTGCCAAAGCAAAAATCTAAACTTTTTCCAAACCTTTTTTGTCCACACGAACAGCGGCTTTTCTCCTATAGTATTGCATGGGGCTCTTGATTCCTCCGCAAAGTTTTCCCTCCTCGATGCAGAGGCCGTGGGTCTGCATGGTTTCGCATTTTGGCACCGAATATTTTGTCCTGCTTCCTTTGAGTCCGGCGATGTGTTCGACCTGATAGCGGGCTATCCTCGGGTCAAAGTCTCCTCTCTGCATGTAGACGTTCATCACCTCTTCAACGGTCATCCCCGTCCGGAGCATAAAGGCCGCGACGGCGAAGTTGCCGAAATGGCTGACGGGCTCGCCCGCGAGAAGACGTTTGCGAAGGGCCTGCATGCAGGGCGGCCATTTATCCGGGTCCAGCTTGACAGCCGCAGAGCTTTCCCTCTGCCGCATGCTTTCGAGTTTTTGGCGGAGCCGTTCGACGTAGTCCGCGAGAAAAGCTGGTGTCGGGATTTTTCCCATCTGCTCGAGTCTCTGATGTATCAGTTTCTCCAACCCGTTTTTGACCAGTGTGATGGCTTCCGCCCTCGTAACGGCCACGTAGCCTTTGTCGAGAAGCCTATTGACCAGTTTGAACCGCGGCTCGTTCAAGTCAACTGCCAGCTTCAGATAGTCGGCGAAATGTATCCAGAATTCATGCGGGGGCTGGCCCTCCCTGATCCTTATTCCAAGCACTTCGGACGCCACGTAGGCGATCGCCTTCTTCTGCTCCTCTCTGATGTTTTTGAGCATGGCGGCGTATCTTTCCGCTTCGTAGGCCGCGAACCTGCGTTTGGCGAAAGTACTTTCAAGCATCGCAATCATGGCCATGGCGAGTGGATGGCTCAAAATCTCCACGTCGCTCGTGCGAAACCTTTCAAGAGGCTTCGACGGCCACCGCAGCAAAGCTTCCTCCACTTTTTTGACGGCGGCGGCGACGTATTCGTTGTTGCCTTCAAAATCTTCCAGACGCAAGCCCCTTTCCGCAACGTAATCCCTGATTTCACGGAGAAACGGAAAGTCAGCCAGCAAAGCTTTGATGACGTATTCGTCCTCAGCCAACCTACTTCATACGGGGCCTCCGCCTTATAAAACCACGCATCCGTATCCCGAATTTCGACAACCGAAGCCTGCCGTGAACAGCTTGCCACATCGCTTCATAGACAAGCTCCCGCCTGTCGAGCAAATGAACCAGCCGCGCTTCCTTGGACTTGTATTCGATGTAGTTTTCGTAGAGTTGGGCGTATTGTCGCGCCATCTTGGGTGGAAGGCCTGCGATGAGTTGGTTGAAAACCGCTTTTTCAACCGTCCTTAGCAGTTGTTTAGGGATTTTCCGCTTGGTTTTTGGGGTTAGGTCACCCAAATAGCCTTCGACGATGTCGTGTAGCAGGGCCATTTTCAGAGCCTTTTCAGCGTTGAGGCCGCCTTCGTCGGCGGCCAACATGGTCAGAACAGCCAACCCGAAAGAATGGTCCGCCACCGATTCCGGGTCGCTTACACCGGATTCAACCCAGCCCGTCCGGGGCAGCCGCTTCAGCAGAAGAACCGCGGATATCAAAGCATTCATCGCAGCTTCCTCACCATCTTCTCGATTCCAGAACCATACTGAAGGGCCTTCTTAGCGGTGTCGGCGAATTCACCAAGGCCCAGCTCCCGGCAAACCATCCGGAGAAAATGTTTGCGGACGATCTTGCCTTCGACCGATGCAACCTTCAAAGAAACTGGGACGCCGAGCCCATGCTCGAGAACATTCTTAGTTAGGTAAAGCGGGATGGGATACGCGCCTCCCATCCGAATGGCGGTAAAATCCCGGACCAACCCGCTGTACCCGAGGAAGTTTAAATCACGTTCGAGGTCGTCGGCCAAGCCGTCGTACCCAAGTTCCACGTAGGTTTTCTCGTATTTGCTGTAGCCCCCGAAAATTTCATCAGCTCCCTGACCAAGAACCGCGGCGTAACGGCCGAGCTCCGCGGCGCGCCGCGAAAGAATGGCCCGAGCAGCTCCTATCGCCGAGTCCATCACATTCATACCGCCGAGAACTTTTTCCAGCATCGCCAAAGCGGCCCTCACGGCCCCTTCGTCCACAAAGATTTTTTCATGGTCGAGCCCCAGAAAGTGGACGGCTTTTTCCGCGGCCGCAAAATCTTTGCTTCCAGCCACGCCCGCCGTCAGAAGCAGAGGCCTGAGGCCTCGGTCCGACATGATTTTGGCGATTATCAGGCTGTCGATTCCGCCGGAAAAGAAAACCGCTGTGTTGCGTGGGCAGAATTTCGAGACGGCGTCGGACAAAACTTCCACAAACATGTGGACGTCGGTCTTTTCCGTTGGTCGTAGATGTAGGGTTTTCTTTTTTTCGGTCGAAAGGGATAGTATTGTTCCGGGCTTTAGGGGAGCGAGATTTCGTCGAAGTGCTTCGGCCGCCACGTTCGTCGCGGCCACGGGCCTACCTCCCGCAAAAACCGGGATGAGGCCGATAAAATCCCGAAAAACCGTCAACTCACCTGCACACGAAAACCCAGAAACAAATCCATCAAACCCATCGAGCAAACCCAACCATTCTTCCAAACTTTTTGCGGCAAAAGTTCTCGGTCCATCGACCGGATGGAGAAACTGGAGGACGCCGTTTTCGAAATAACCTTCAAAATAGTTTTCGACGACGAAATCTTCCCCTTCCAAATAAACTCGAGCGTCTATTTCAGGGAACTCCACGGTTCGGGTTGGGTTGAATGTTAGGGGCCTTTCATGTCTGTCCAAAACCAGAAGATACTTGAGCATATTCAACCCATCGACGAATAGTTTCAGCCAACAATTTCACCAGATAAGCAAGGTTATAAAGCCACCGTGCCTAAGCCTCACTATGACGGAGCCGTGCGAACACCGTCTCGAATATCTCGGAGACCAGAAAGCAGACAGAGGTGTCAACAAATACTACCGATGCGTCAAATGCGGCGACGTCTTCGTCCACACCGACGACGAATCGAAAATATACCGCATTCCGGGATTGAAGAAATGATTCAAACTCCGAGATGAAGCTCATCGGCCGTTAGGCCCACTGAGTGGAAAAGTTCCTCGCCGATTTTCGCTACGCTCGTCTTCTCTTGCTCCTTAAGCTTGCTGTAGACAGAGTAGAAAGCTCTCCGAACCTCTTCAACCCTGCTGAAAAGCTCTTCCCCGTTTTGGTATGTTGCGGTCTTTCTTTTGATGGTTCTTCCCGAAGGGGTTTGCTCAGAAAGCGTGTAAACGACTTTCCCCGGCAGCATGAAAAAGTCCTGCACCACTTCGGACTTGTTCTCCGCCTCCGCCTCCACCAGAATCGAATACAGTACGCGACTTCCTGCTACCAGTTTCACCACGTCGATGGCGAACCCGCATCTTCCGAAACGGCTGTAGATGATCCTTTCACGGGGGTAATGGCGGTGCGTAGCCAACCCGACGACTTTCTCCGACGATATTAAACCGACAATTTCGCTGGTTATTTCATCCTTCATGACGACTTATCTAGAAATAGCTGGAAATTAAGGCTTGAAACATCGACGACCTGTTAAGGTTTTTATGATGCATGCCTCGTGAAATCACAGGTCGTTAAAATTGGGCCGAAGGAAGTATTCGAGGCCGAGACATGGCTCCCTCGCGTTCCTGCCGAGGGGGAGAGCGAGAAGCCTATTGCCGAGGGTCAAACATTGGCCCGACGGCCGCGAAGGACCCCTCGGGTTCGTTGTCTACAAGGTTGGAATGACGTCAGTTCACTACGTTGACAATACTCCCGGTTCCCCCACTCAGGGGAGCGAGGTGACTAAGGCATGCACGGTTGTCGCGGCTCCTCCGCTGAAGGTGGTAGGGCTTGCTCTGTATAGTTTGGAAGACGGCAGACTGGTTGAGCTGGTGAGGGTTTGGGCGGACAATGTTCCCGACGCAATCAAAAGAAGGAACCCGACTTTCAAACCGTCCCCGAAGGCCGAAGCAATCGAGAAAATAAAAGACAAAGTATCCGAAGTGCGGCTCGTCGTCGCCACTCAGCCCGAACTGGTCGGTCCGAGCAAAACACCCAACCTTCTCGAAATCAAGGTTGGAGGCGCCGTCCAAACTGCTTTGGAAAAAGGCTCCCAGCTTCTCGGTACGGAGCTGAGGTTCTCTGACCTGTTCAAGGAAGGTGAATACGTCGACGTGATAGGCGTCACGAAAGGTAAGGGATTTCAAGGAGTGGTCAAAAGATACGGTGTTTCGATTTTGCAGAGAAAGTCGAGGAAGACGCGGAGGGGCGTTGCCGCCATCGGCCCTTGGAACCCACACTACGTCATGTACACCGTGCCGCGTTCGGGTCAAATGGGATACCATCGGCGGACGGAATTTAACAAACGGATTCTGAAAATCTCTTCCGACCCGTCGGGGATAAACCCAGCATCTGGATGGCATAAGTTTGGACTGGTCAAGACCGACTACGTTGTGTTGGAAGGCTCCGTCGCGGGAACACCTCACCGGCCGCTGATACTGCGGACGCCGGCGAGGCCTCCGAAACACAGAGAGCCGCCGGAAATCACTCTGCTGGAGGTTTAGAAGAATGAATTTCACAGCGTCTCTCGTTCTCCGAAAAACTGAGCCCGTCTTCGCCAACGTCTACCGCGTGGATGGAACGATTGGAGATACTACGAGTCTTCCATGGTTTTTCAACTCACCTCTGCGCCCCGACCTCGTGACAAGGGCGTTCATCCATCTCTCCACACACAAACTTCAGCCAAAAGGAGTTTCGAAAATGTCCGGCCACAAGCATTCGGTCGAATCGTGGGGGCCAGGGTTCGGGATGGCGAGAATTTCGAGGGTGAAGGGCAGAGGCACGCCGAAATACGGCGCCGGCGGAATGGTTCCGTCGGCCGTCGGCGGCAGGCCAACTCATCCGCCTACGACCGAGAAAAAAATCCATAAATCGATTAACAAGAAAGAGCTGCGGAACGCATTCCTTTCGGCACTCGCTTTCACGGCCGACCCGAAAAGCGTGCGAGAAAGGGGACACCGAATACCCGACGGGATTCAAACGCCCTTCGTCGTCGAAGACGCCTTCGAAACAGTTGAAAAAACAGCCGAAGCACGAAAGTTTCTCGTGAAAATTGGTCTGGAGGAGGAGCTCGAAAGATGTTCGGCTAAGAAGATCAGGGCTGGCAAGGGGAAGATGAGGGGAAGGAGATACAAACGGCGGAAAGGCCCCATCATAGTGGTGGGCGATGACCGCGGGATAGGGAAATCAGCCGGCAACATCCCCGGAGTCGAAGTCGTGAAAGCCAAAGACCTCAGCGTCCTGCATCTCGCCCCCGGCGGCAAACCTGGACGGCTTGCGCTCTTCACGCAGTCAGCCCTCAAAATGTTGGAGGAAAGACTGAAATGAACCTCCAAGACGTCGTTAAAAGAGTGTTGATAACCCAAGACGCCGTCGCCCTTATCGAGAAGGAGAACAAGCTTGTTTTCATCGTCGACCTCAGGGCTGACAAGCAACTGATTAAGAAGGCCGTTGAGCATCTTTATGATGTGAAAGTGGATAAGGTGAACACCGCGATCACGCCGAAAGGAGAGAAGAAGGCGTATGTGAGGCTCAGCCCCGAATACAAGGCATCCGAGCTGGCTGTCAAGCTCGGGATATTCTGATGGTGATGTAGATGGGTAGAAACATTCGGGCTCAGAGAATCGGCCGCGGTTCTCCCCGTTTCGTTGCT